>NZ_DBFEGU010000275.1:0-16773 GCF_048329335.1 Eggerthella sp.
ACGGAGGGGGCCGGCTCGGCAGCATCTCTTGTGTCGGATTCTTGCTCGAAAAATACGACGAGCAATCAAGCGGGGGGGGGCCGCTTTCGCGAGTTTACGCTTCGCCCTCGTAATCTTCCTCGTAGTAATCCGGCTCGGGGACGAGGACGCACATGAGCAGCATCGCCACGATGGGAACGAGCGTGAACACGAGGTTGTTGAAGGACGGCATCCAGGTTGCTTGCCCCGACGCGACCCAAGCGGCCAGGACGATGCCCGCCAGCAGCAGAGCGCTCGCCACGAGCGTGCCCAGCACGGCGAACGCACGCGTCGGGCGCAGGCGGAAGGCCGACAGCGCACCCGTAGCCGCAATCCAGCTGATCACGATGCACCACAGCGCCGGCTGCATCAACAGACTGCCGATGCTGGCCTGCACGTCGAGCCCCGCAGAGAACTGCCAGTTCGTCAGCGCGTCCCAACCAAGCAGGCTGTGCGACCCGCATGCGGCCAACATCACGCTGACCACCAGCGAGAACGCCAGCGCTCCGAACGCGCGCGCAGGCGGCAGGCAGAACCCGGCCACGAGCGGCGTCAGCTGGTTGCAGCCGAACGCCCCGGCAAGCGGCGGCACGAGCGTCGCGTTCGCATCGGCGTCGCCCAAACGCCCGGTGAAGTACCACCAGGCCGCCGTCGCCGCCAGCAGAACGCATCCTGCGGCGGGAGCGTTTCCGGCGATGAGCGCCGCCGATAACGCGAAGTATGCCAACAGCGCGCCGAGATGCGGCTTCAACGCTCCCGCCAACGTCACGAGCGCGAACAGCCCCCAGAACAGCGGGTTGGCGAATCCGCTGGTCTGCGGCAGATTCGCGAACGCCACGAACGCGACCGCCCCGCTGCCCAGCGCGCCCGCCGCATGCGCCGCCACCGTGCGCTGCAGCGGCGTGATGCGCTCGCGGAGCGGCACATACGGAACAGGTGGCGCGGTCTCGGTTTCCTCTTCCTCCTCATCGTCGGCGTGACCGACGATGACGGAGAGCTCGCGCACGCCGCGCTTCGGATCGCCCAGGAACGGCTCCAGCTCCTCCGCGAAATCGGCGACCGTCGCGTAGCGCTCTTCCCGGTCGGGGTCGAGCGCGAAGAAGATCACGTCGTCGACGGCGGGGTCCAGCTCGTCCCAGCACAGCGACGGCAGCACCAGCTCCGCATCTTCGATAACAGCTTCAGCGCGCTCGAGATCGGGTGCCAGAAACGGGTTCTCGCCCGCCAGCATCTCGTACGTCAGCGACGCCAACGCCCATTCGTCGCAGCGCACGTCGAGGTTCTCCTGGCGCATCTGCTCCAGGGGCATGTACCCGATGGTTCCTCCGCCGGCCGCGCCGTAGCCGGACGCGTCGGCCAGCGTGGCCAGGCCGAAATCGGTGACTTTCACCTGGCCTTGATGGTTGATCAGCACGTTGTCGGGCTTGATGTCGAGGTGCAGCACCTGGTTGGCGTGCGCCACCTCCAACGCGTGAGACACCGACGCGAACACGGCAGCCACCACATCCAATGTGAGACGGTCGGCGTGACGATGCAGCAGCTCGGTGAGCGTGACGCCTTCGACGTACTCCATGATGAGGTAGGCGGTGGACTCCTGCACCTCGAAATCGTACACCGCGACGATGCTCGCATCCGACAGCATTGCCGCGGTGCGCGCCTCGTCCAAGCCGGGAACGTGCGCGAGAGAATGTACCAGCGGCCCGTCGCCTACCAGGTCAAACACCGAAGTCGCATCCCCTTCGGCTTCGTCGGCATCGTTGAAAACGGGATCGTCTTCCCAGGGAAGCGGCTCGTGCTGCGGCGCGCGCTGCGCGACGGCGTTCGCCCCTGGAAGCGCCGCGCGCGCGGCGTCCACCTCATCCAGCTCGATGCATTTGATGGCCACCTTGCGTTGGATGCGCGTGTCCCACGCCACCCGCACGGTGCCGAAGCCGCCGGCTTTCGCTTCGCCGATGGGTCGATACCGGTTCAATATGAGCTGTCGATCGCGTGCCATGCGCCTATTATAGGGCAGGCGGCCGCAGATGCCCACGCGAGCTGCCGCAACGCATGCCTTGCGCAAAAACCTTAACCCCTATGTGCAGCAAAATCGAGTTTTTGGCAGTGATCGCTCGCATTCGCCGGCTCCAAAAGCACGCGGAAGAGCCCTGGCAAGCCGTCAGCGAAAGAAACCGCAGGTCGCGTTTTGCCCATGTCGCTTGAGAATCAAGCAAGACTGCCAAAAGCTCGATTTTGCTGCACATAGCGCTGAAGAATTATGCGACAGCGAGGGCGACAAGCAGCGAGCAGCGAGCAGCGAGCAGCGAGCACATCATAGCGCAAGCAACTGCGCCTCGCTCCGCCCCAACAGCCGCGAGACTCAGAACGCAGCCTCGAGAGGCTCGCTCACGCGCACGCGCTCCTGGCCGCGTTCAAGCTCGGTGATCTTGAGCAGCAGGGGCTCCTGCGTGCCGTCGAGCATGCGCAGGCGCAGGGTGACCGCATCGTCGTACACGGTATCGAGCACTTTCGCACCGCAGTCCGACGCAATGCGCACGAGCTGGTCGTACTTGCCGTACGCCGCTCGCACTTCGATGTCCACGCACCGCGACACCACCACCAGCTCCGCCGCCTCGATGCCCGCCTGCGTGGCCTGCGTGTACGCGCGCACGAGGCCGCCCGTGCCCAGCAGCACCCCACCGAAATAGCGCGTGACCACCGTGATCACGTCGGTCAGCCCCGCGTGCTGGATCACCTCGAGCGTGGGAAGCCCCGCCGTCTTCTGAGGCTCGCCGTCGTCGGAATAGCGCACGCGCCCTTGCACGCCCGCGCCGCCCTCGCGCAGCACGTAGGCGTACACGTTGTGGCGCGCCATGCGGTTGGCCGCGCGGATCTCCTCGAGGAACGCCAGCGCTTCATCCTCGGTTTCGACATGCGCCAAACTAGCGATGAAGCGGCTCTTCTTCTCCTCGATCTCGGCGGTCGCCCGCCCCGCTATGGTGGTGTAGGAAGTCATGGGGAAAGTGTAGCAGACGCATAGCAGGGCAGCAAAAAACCCGCCGAAGCGGGTTTCTCAATTCAGATGGTGCGGGCGAGAGGACTTGAACCTCCATGGGGTTTGCCATTCGTAAAACCTCACGCACTCAAAAACCGTTTCCGCACGTCAGAGGCAACCCACCGAACTGCTGATGTTTCACCGCACTGTTTTTTGGTATACCATTTGGTATACCAGATTCGTTTAGTCATCTAATCCAAACATGAAATCGCCCACCGCTTTCATCGCCGACACTTTGTTCTCGGGAACCGTATGCGCGTACACGTTTTCCAGCATCTGCGTGCCGGAGTGCCCCATGAGGTCGGCGGCGGTGATCATGTCCGTCCCCTTCGACACGACGTACGTGGCGAAAGTGTGCCGCAGCTCGTGGAGCCCCACCCCGTCGAGCCCGTGTTCATCGCGCCAGGATCGCCACCAGCGCGCGAAATTCTCGGGATGCATGCGCCCTCCGACGGAATTGGTGACGACGGGCGTCGATGCGTCCTGGACGATCCGCAGGCGCTTCAGCTTCGCACGCTGCACCGCCCTCCAAGCAGCCAAGCATTCCTGCACCTTCGGATGGATGGGCATGGAGCGCTTCCGGTGCTTGGTCTTGGTGTTTGCGAGCCCCGGATCATCGACGTTGCGCACCTTCGAGATCGATAGAACCTCGTCCGACACATCCCTCCACGACAGACCCAGCAGCTCCTCGCGAGACAGCCCGCACGTCACGGCCAGCAAAACGCCGATCTTCCGGGCTTCCGGCTCCCCGCCCGCGAGCTCGACCATGAGCGAGCGGAGCGTTTCCACGGACAGGGCCTGCTTCTCGTCTGTGTCGACCTTCGGCTTGTCGACGCCGGAGCAGGGGTTCTCCAGGATGATCCTCCGCTTGACGGCCATATCCATGACGGCCGAAAGGGCGACCGCGATGCCCCGCGCCGTGGTGCCGGACAAGGGCTCGCCGGACAGGCTCGAGGATCCCGTCCTCATAGCGGCGTAAAACCTCATGACATCGTCAGGGCCCACATCCGCGACCTTCGCCTGGCCGAACCATGCAGAGATCGTCTTGGCCCGAACCTTGTCCTTTCGGCACGTTCCGGCGGCCAAGGCGCCGGACTGCACGAGCATCTCGCGCGACTCGATCCAATCCTGGACCAGCGCGGCCATCCTCTCGCCGCCGCCGTCAGGCCCGTTCTCGACTTCGATCAGAAACTCGCGCAACGCCGCCTGGGCTTCGGTATAGGTTCCGCAAACCCTCTTGGTCCTCGGCGGAAGCCGCTTTTTCGTGATGGGATCTCTGCCCATGCTGATGACGATGCGCCACCTTCTGCAGCGCGCCCTGGACTTGCCGCTGTCGAGCTGGACGATAGATCCACCGCCCCTGGCCTTGCCCATGGTATACTTCACCTTGCCTTTCCATCAGGTTAGGTTGCAGCCCCGCCACCGGTCGCCAAACTAGAGCGGGGCTGCGCTATGTTATTCGTCTTTCTTGAATCCGGGCCAGGCGTACGGGTCGAACTCGCGCCAAAGATGATCTTCGGACAGGTCTCGCTTGCATATCGGGCAAACCTTGATCTGGTTCGACATGACCGTGGAGCTCGATCCGCATTCGCATTCGCTGCGCACCACCAAGCGCCCCGCCTCGATCCACACCTCAGCGCCTGATCCTGCCTTATCTTTATTGATCAGCCTTCTGCCGTCTTCGCAGTATTCGCACATTGCGCTCTCCTGTTTCCGCAAGATCGTCGAAGTCGATCCGCCCGTCTGTTTTATTCACGCTCCATCTTCACGGTGGTCGTAGTTCCCATAGCCGATGCTTCGTAGCTCAAAACTCCGTTCTCGTATTTGAACGCTTTCGTCGCATCGCTTGAAGCCAGCATCGCCTTGTCCGTCTGCTCGGTATCATTGGCAGATTCCCAGCTGTAGCTGTCGGTCTCCTCTGTCGGAGCAACGTAGGAGCCAGCCCAATAAAGCGATTTGGTATCTCCTCCGTTGGACACCCAATTGATCGTGATGGTTTCACCCGAAATTGTAGCGATCTGGTAGCTGTCCTCGGAGTTCTTATTAGACTGCGTCCACTCACCCGTCAGATCGAGCGGCTGCGCCTTCTCTTCCTGCTTCGGCTGCTCCTGAGCCGTCGTCGGCTGATCGGATCCACCCTCCGGCTTCTCAGGCGACCCGCATCCAGCAAGGGTCAATGCAAGCGCTCCAGCGCAACCGACAACGGCAACCTTTCCTACTATCCTCTTCATTTTTCATCTTCCTTTCGTCTGGAACTCTCTAAAACTTAATCGGTTTCGCTGGAAGCGTCTTCCAAAAAATCTCGCCGATGAGGTGCACGGGCGGCGAAGCCGGATCCTTTGTGTTGATGGCTATGTCCGGGTACTCGTCGGCCATGGTGCTCTCTGCATGCAAGACGATGGTGTTGCCGGCGAAGAATACGCGCTTTATCGTCGCCTCGTCCCCGTTGACGCCGACCAACGCCACGCTCCCGTCGCGCACCTCCATATCGGGATCGCAAATCGCGATCTCGTCGTCGCGAAATACAAGATCCATGCTTGACCCCGCCGGCTTGACTCCGAAAGCGCGAGGGTGGCTCTCCGCGAACTCGTCGGGGATGGTAACCGCCTCGCCGTGCTGCTCGTACACCTCTCGCCACTCTCCTGCTGCAGCATTACCCAGCATTGGGACAACGTGGTACGAGTAAGCAGGCTTAATGGTTGGTATGCCGACACGCCCATGTTCCTTTGCGGCGAGTCCAAAAGCATCCGAAACAATATCGTCACGTTCTAAACCAAAATACTCAACCATTCTATTGATTGGCTCCTCGCGCGGCATCGCTCCATGACGCCATCGAGATACAGTAGGAGGCTGGACGCCAGCAATTCTCGCGAGGCTTTCAGCTGTAATGTCGAACTTTACAAGCAAGGCGTCTATGTTCTCAGCAACACCCATTTCATACCACCTTTCGTTAAATGCATTTTACCATGCGTTAGATACATTTAAATAATTTTATATTGCGTTTAACGTATTGTAATGATAAGCTGCTTTCGTTGAAAGGAGGTGGTCATGCCCGTCATTGGAAAGTTCGAGGCAGCGCGAAAGGCATCGGGACTATCATCGGAAAAAGCTGCTACTATCTGCCATATTGCAAAGCCAACCTATCTAGAAAGAGAGCGAAATCCTTCTACCTGGCGCCTTGGGGAATTGGATTTGCTCTATCGAGAAATGTCCGATGTTGCTAAACCGATTCTTTTGGAAGCTGTCAACGATATTTTTTTGCACTAGAAGTTACTTTTAACGTAATGAACTTTGAGAATCGAATAGCCCGGAAGGCGGCAGCCGAAAGGAGCCGCCATGGGATCAATAGAGAGGATTCGCGCGGGCAAGCGTGGCATCGAGCACCCGCGCACAATCCCTACCCCCGTTGCTCCAGCTGAACGCAAAGCCACTCATGGTACAGCCCCAGTATCCCCAGAACCGTCGGGGTCGCAAAAGCTGAAGCCATCCGTGCATCTTGCAGCGAAGATGATTCAGGCCGCTCGCCTCCCAGAGCAATTTGAGAAAGGCGAACAGCAGCCTCGCTGTCGTTCATAACCGAATCGCTCAGCTGATCGATGTCGATATGATCGAGAAACGATTGAAAGCTCTCCATCAAAATCACCCCCTCTCGCAAGCCAAGCCGCATCGTACCACGCTGCCGTCCTCCGGGTTATTCGAAACGCGAAGTTCGCCGATCAGCGAAAGGAGGTGAATCATGACGACACCGAGGAAATACCCGACCCTCGCCGAGTTCGAGGATCTCAAAGAGGCCGTTGCGCGCATCGAGGCGCGGCTGTCCAGCAAGCCCGAGAGGTCGTCCGTGATAGTCGACGCCGTCGAGGCGTGCGAGCGCATCGGGATCGTCGACGCGTACGGGACGCCCGTCGCGGTGGGCGACGAGATCGGCACGCTGGAGGGCGGCGCCGGCCGCGAGGTTCGCGAGATCGTCCTGCGCAAGGCGACCGGATCCTGCAAGGCCACCCTGCACGCCGCGTGCGCGGACGGAAGCTCCGTCACCGCCGTGGACATGCGCCTGCCGGGCTACGTGGTGACGAAAAAGGCCACGGCGTAAAGCCATGGCCGCAGACAATCGCGGGCGGCAATCCCTGCCAGGAACGCCCGCATGAAGGAAAGGATATCACATGGAACCGGAAGCAACGGCGAGCCCAGGGCTTGCCGGCAAGATCGAGCATGATCTGTCGGGATACGATGCCGTCATGACCCCGGACGAGGTGTCCCGCGTGCTTCACGTCACGCCGAAGTGCATCCGCGACATGTGCGCGAGCGGGAAGCTCGTCGCCGTTAAGGTCGGCAAGCTGTGGAGGATCCCGAAGCCGGCGCTCGTGGAGTACATGTCCGGCAGCCAGGCGGGGATCGCATGAGGTTGAGCAACAAAGAGCGCGCGGAACTGTGCTTCGCGGCCGTCGTCCCGTGCGCCGTCTACCTGCTGATCGCCCTCGCCGCCCACGGCATCTCCCAGGGCTGGTGGTAGGCATGGAGCGCAACCCCGCCGTGCAGACCGCCGAGGAGGCCGTCGCCTGGGCCAAGAGGCCGTCCATGGTCAACCCCGCCGTCACCAACTACGACGCGCTCAAGCTCGACGTGCAGCGCATCGTCCGCACGACCGACGCCGGCACCCCCGTGGTCACGATGGTCTCCGTGCCCATGGCCATGGCGCATTGGGCGTGTCTGAGCCGCATGCTCGTCATGGACGAGCCGTCCCTGGCATGGCGCATCCACCCGCAGTACGTCGAGGCGCTCGACAGCCAGGCGGGCACCGCATGGCTGCAGATCATGTTCGCCGACGTCACGGGGCGCCGCCCCGAGGCGCGCAGCTGGCGGCACGCGAAGGGCGCGGTCGCGCGATGACGCGCAAGGGCTCGGCCCAGAGGCCGTGGACGACCGACGAGATCGACCGGCTGCGCGACATGGCCGGCAGGCTCCCGCGCCGCGACATCTGCCGCGAGCTCAAGCGCTCGAGCGGAGCCGTCAAGATGGCCGCCAAGCGCCTGGGCCTGTCTCTGAGGTGCTGCCGCACCCGGCTCGTATGGTGCGACGAGTGCGCCGGATGGCGCTCCGCCGTCGACAAGAACGGCCGATGCCGCGTCTGCCGGATGCGCGAGCAGCTCGCAGGCCGCGAGGCGGCGTGCGTCGAGGTGTACGCATCGATGACCCCTCGGCAAAGGGCCGCCTACGACGACCAGGAGGCCAAGCGCGGCACGCGCCCCTCGTCCCTCGGCCCCAGGCCGAAGAGGCGCGAGAGCTGCCCCGTGAGCCGCTACGAGCGGGACAAGGCCGAGACGGCCTACCTGCTCGCCCTGGAGGAGTGGGAGCACCGCAGGCTGCTGCTGCCCTACAACGCGGCGAAGACCAGGCTCAAACGGATGAGAGAGGTCTTGGGCACCAATCCCAGAAAATCGAAATGAGTGTTACTTTTCAACGTTTTACCTAGTCAGAGGAGGATATATGGAATTACGCGAGATCGGCATAGACGACGTGTACCCCGACGAGAAGAATCCGCGCAAGGACTTCGGCGACATCGCCGCGCTCGCGGAGAGCTGCATGCTCAACGCGCTCAACCCCGGCGAGCCGGTGAACCCCATCGTGGTCGTCGAGGACGGCGGGATCTACCGCATCGTCGACGGCGAGCGCCGCTACAAGGCCATGTGCAAGAACAAGCTCGCCCGCTGCCATGCCGTCGTATGCGACGACATGGACGAGGCGAACGCGATGGTCGCCATGGTGGCCACGGACGACAAGCGCCCTCTGACCGACGTGGAGCGAAGCCGGGGCGTGCAGCAGATGCTGCTGCTCGGCGTGGATCCCGAGCGCGTGGAGCGCGCCGGGCGCATGCCGAAGGGCGCCGCCGCCAAGCTGCGCCGCGCCCGCGCCGCCGTGGACGACGCCGGCGACGACATGACCATCGACCGCATGCTGGCCATCGCCGAGTTCGAGGAGCTCGGCGAGGGCGCCGCCGTCGAGAAGCTGACGAGCTGCCGCGAGGGGGAATGGCGCGACGTCGCGAAAGCCGAGCGGCAGCGGATGCAGCGCGACGAGCGCCGCGCCGCGCTCGTCCGCGCATGCGAGGACGCGGGAGTCGCGATCTCGGAGAAGCGCCTGTACAGCCAGGATGGGTGGTCGTGGTGCGAGGACGTGAAGGATCCCGACGCCCTCGCGCAGGCGGTCGCCGGGATCGACGGCTGCGCCGCGTACATCCTCGAATCCGGAACGGGACCTGCGATCGAGATCTGCAAGCCCGTCTCCGCCGACGAGGAGAGGGTCGATCCGGAGCAAGTGGAGCGGAAGCGCCGCGTCGACGAGGTCGAGGAGTCGATCGAAGCCGCGAAGGCCGCGCACCTGGCCTGGTTCCACGCACACATCGAAGACCTCGGGTCCATGCCCTGCGTCATGGAGGTGGTCGAGGACGCGGCGCTGTCCGGATACGGCGGCATCGGCGAGAAGGTGAGCAAGTTCGAGAGTGCGACCGGCACCGAGGTCGACGGCATGTTCTGCCCCCGGCTGGCAGCCTACGGCTACATGATGGCCGCCGACAATGCTGAGCTGCATCCGTGGATCTCCGATGCCCTCGTGGACGGCAGGTGCCCATGCTACGCGTCGAACGTCGAGCGCTTCCTCGACTGGCTCGCCGCCTTGGCAGCCGACGGATACGAGCCGACCGCGGCAGACATCGATCTGAAGAGCCTGTGCGAGTCCGCGCTGGCGCACAACGAAGACGAGGAGGAGTAGCATGACCGTGAAGATCAACAGCCTGGAGGTCGAGAACGTCAAGCGCGTCAAGGCGGTGGCGCTGGAGCCGGCCGAGAGCGGGCTCACCGTCATCGGCGGGCGCAACGGCCAGGGCAAGACCAGCGTGCTCGACGCCATCGCCTGGGCGCTGGGAGGCGACCGCAAGCGCCCGAGCGAGGCCAAGCGCGCGGGCAGCGCGACCGACCCGCACCTCAAGGTGCAGCTGTCCAACGGCATCGTGGTGGAGCGCAAGGGCAAGGCCGGCTCCCTCAAGGTGACCGACCCCGAAGGGCGCAAGGGCGGCCAGCAGCTGCTGGACTCGTTCGTGGGTTCGCTGGCGCTCGACCTGCCCAAGTTCCTGGCGATGTCGGACAAGGACAAGGCCAAGACGCTGCTCGAGATCATCGGCGTGGGCGACGAGCTGGCGCGGTTGGAGCTAGAGGAGCAGACCCTCTACAACCGGCGCACCGGCATCGGGCAGATGCGCGACCAGAAGAAGGGCGCGGCCGCCGACATGCCCATGCACCCCGACGCGCCCGCCGAACCCGTGAGCGCCATGGAGCTGATCCAGGCGCAGCAGGAGATCCTCGCCCGCAACGGCGAGAACCAGCGCAAGCGCCAGGAGGCGCACAACATCGAGGCCAGGTGCGATCAGATGCGCGACAAGCTCGCCGACCTGACGCGCCGTATCGACGAGCTCAAGTCGGAGCGCGCCGCGCTCAACGTCGAGTACCTCAAGTCGGTCGAGGACTTCGGCGTCGCGAGCAAGACCGCCGAGCAGCTGCAGGACGAGTCGACCGCCGAGATCGAGGCGCAGCTGGAGCGGATCGAGGCGGTCAACGCCAAGGTGCGCGACAACCAGCGCCGCGCGGACGCCGAGCGCGAGGCCGAGGAGCTGGCCGAGCAGTACGACGACATGACCGAGCGGATCGAGGCCGTGCGCGCGTCCAAGATGGCGCTGCTCGACGGGGCCGACCTGCCGCTGCCTGGCCTCGTCGTGGAGAACGGGCTGCTCGCCTACGAAGGGCGCCGATGGGACTGCATGAGCGGGTCCGAGCAGCTGCGCGTCGCCACCGCGATCGTGCGCAAGCTCAAGCCGGAGTGCGGGTTCGTGCTGGTGGACAAGCTGGAGCAGATGGACGCCGATACCATGCGCGAGTTCGGCGAGTGGGCCGAGGGCGAGGGCCTGCAGGTGATCGCCACCCGCGTGTCCACCGGCGGCGAGTGCTCAATCGTCATCGAGGACGGCTACGGCGGCGCGGAACTCGGACAGGCGGCCGAGCGCGCTCCCGAGTTCGCCGACGCCCCGACCGTCCGGACGGACGCGAACGAGCCGGCGCGCGTCCCGATCCTCCTCCCAGCCGACAAGTGGGTGATGTAGATGGCGCTCAACATCACGCGCGGCGCCGTGCAGAAGGCGCAGAAGGTGATCGTGTACGGGCCGGAGGGCGTGGGCAAGACGTCCTTCGCGGCGAAGTTCCCCGACCCGCTCTTCATCGACACCGAGGGCAGCACGGAGCACTACGACGTCGCCCGCACGGAGGCGCCGCGGAGCTGGACCATGTTGCTGGACCAGGTGCGCGAGGTCAAGGCGACCAGGCCCTGCGCGACCCTCGTGATCGACACGGCCGACTGGGCTGAGCAGCTGGCGATCCGCCACGTCTGCTCGGAGAAATCGTGGAAGAGCATCGAGGATCCCGGATACGGCAAGGGCTACACGTTCGTCGTCGAGGAGTTCGGCAAGCTCCTCAACCTGCTCTCCGACGTGGCCGAGGGCGGGATCAACGTGGTGCTCACGGCGCATGCCGCGGTCCGCAAGTTCGACCAGCCGGACGAGGCCGCGAGCTACAACCGGTGGGCTCTCGCGCTCATCGACGCGGCCAAGATGTCCGACGCCGCGAAGGCCAAGGAGTGGGCCGACGCCGTGCTGTTCGCCAACTACGAGACGATCGTCGAGGTCGTCGGCGAGGGCAAGGGCGCGAAGGGCAAGGCGCGCGGCGGGCAGAAGCGCGTGCTGCACGCCCAGCACCACGCCTGCTGGGACGCGAAGAACCGCTGGGGCCTGCCGCCCCAGGTGCCGCTCGACTACGCGCAGATCGCCGCGTTCGTCCCGGCCGCCCCGGCCGCGCCCGGGGCCCGGGCGGCGAGCGCGGCCGTCCCCGCACGCCCGGCGGCCCCGGCAGCGCCGCCCGCGAAGACCGCCCCCGCCGCGCCGCCGGCCCCCGCAGCCGCGGTCCCTGCCCCGGCGGCGCCGGCTGCGCCGAAGCCGGTGCAGAGCATCGTGTTCGAGGACGACGGCAGCGTCGTGAGCGACACGGCGAAATCCAAGGCGGCCGGCCTGCCCGACTTCTGGGCTCCCGCGCTGCAGCTGATGGAGCGCGACGGCGTGAGCGTCGAGGAGATACGCGCCATGAGCGCGGCGAAGGGGTTCTTCTCGGCCGATACCCCGGCCGAGAACTACCCGGAGGACTACGTGCTCGGCGGCATCGTCGCGCAGTGGGACAAGTGCGTGGCCAACATCGAGGCGATGCGCGAGGAAGCGGAGCCCGTGCCGTTCGGCGCTCCGGACATGACCAAGATCTAAGAGAGGACTGAAACATGGCAGAGAACGACAAGGGCCAGGCGCTCGACTGGGACGTGACCGAGGTCGTGGACGACGGAGGGTTCACCCTGTTGCCCGCAGGTACGTACGCCTTCGAGGTGGCCAAGATCGAGCGAGAGCGCTTCGAGGGCTCCGACAAGATGGAGGCGTGCCCGCGCGCGAAGGTGACCCTCAACGTGTGGACGAGCCAGGGCTGGGCGCCCGTCGTCGACCGGCTCATGCTCAACACCAAGATGGCATGGCGGATCGCCCGCTTCTTCGAAGGGCTGGGCTTCGACCGCGACCCCCAGACCGGCAGCGTGAAGATCGACTGGAACGCGGCCGTCGGCAAGCAGGGATACGTCAAGATCAAGGTGCGCGACTACCAGTCCAACGGCGAGACCCGGCAGGCGAACGACATAGACGCGTACCTCAAGCCGTGCGAATGGCCGACGGAGCAGCAGGCCGCCGCGCCCGAGCAGACGAGCCTGCCGGTCGCCCCGCAGCAAGCGGCTCCGCGCCCGCACTCGTCCTACGAGATGTGATGGGCGCGGTCGATCTGAGGCCGTACCAGGAGGAGGCGCGCAGGGCGGTAGAGCGCGAGTGGGACGAGGGGCGCGCCAAGACGCTTCTCGTCCTCCCCACCGGGTGCGGCAAGACCATCGTGTTCGCGATGGTGGCCAAGGACGTGGTGGACGGGGGCGGGCGCGTGCTCGTCCTCGCCCACCGGGGCGAGCTGCTCGACCAGGCGGCCGACAAGATCGGCAAGGCGACGGGCCTCGGCTGCAGCGTGGAGAAGGCCGAGCGCACGAGCGTCGGCGAGTGGTTCCGCGTGACCGTCGGCAGCGTGCAGACGATGATGCGGCCGTCGCGCCTCGATAGGTTCCCGCGGGACTGGTTCGACGCGATCATCGTTGACGAGGCGCACCACGCGCTGTCCGCCAGCTACCAGGCGGTGCTCGACCATTTCGACGCCGCCGACGTGCTCGGCGTGACCGCCACGCCCGACCGGGGAGACCGCCGGGACCTGGGCGCCTACTTCGACTCGATCGCCTACGAGTACACGCTTCCGCGCGCCATCAAGGAGGGCTACCTCTGCCCCATCAAGGCGCAGACGGTGCCGCTGGCCATCGACCTGGCCGCAGTGCGCACGCAGTCGGGCGACTACTCGGCCGGCGACCTCGGCACGGCGCTCGACCCGTACCTGGAGCGCATCGCCGACGAGATGCTGGCGGCTGGGTGTACGGAGCGCAAGACGGTGGTCTTCCTCCCGCTCGTCAAGACGTCGCAGAAGTTCCGCGGGATCCTGGAGGCCAAGGGCTTCCGCGCGATGGAGGTCAACGGCGAGAGCGCCGACCGCGCCGAGACGCTCGCGGCCTTCGACGCGGCCGGCGGCGGCGCCGTGCTCTGCAACTCGATGCTGCTCACCGAGGGCTGGGACTGCCCGAGCGTGGACTGCGTGGTGGTGCTGAGGCCGACCAAGGTGCGCTCGCTGTACTGCCAGATGGTCGGGCGAGGCACGCGCCTGAGCCCCGAGACCGGTAAGACGGAGCTGCTGCTGCTCGACTTCCTGTGGCACGTCGAGCGCCACGAGCTGTGCCGCCCTGCGCACCTGATCGCCGAAAGCGAGGACGTGGCCCGCGCCATGACCGAGCGCCTGGAGCAGGCCGGCTGCCCCGAGGACCTGGAGGAGGTCGAGCGCGAGGCCGCCAAGGACGTGGTGGAGGAGCGCGAGCGGGCGCTCGCCGAGCAGCTGGAGTCCATGCGGAAGCGCAAGCGCAAGCTGGTGGACCCGCTGCAGTTCGAGATGTCGATAGCGTCCGAGGACCTGACCGGCTACGTTCCCCAGTTCGCCTGGGAGATGGCACCGGCGAGCGACGCGCAGAAGGCGGCGCTGGAGAAGGCCGGCATCTGCCCCGACGAGATCGGGTGCGCAGGCAAGGCGTCGCTCTTGATGGACAAGATAGCCAAGCGCCGGGCGGAGGGCCTGGCGACCCCGAAGCAGATCAGGCAGCTGGAGGGACGCGGGTTCCGCCGCGTCGGCGAGTGGACGATGGACCAGGCGTCGGCGCTCATCAGCCGCATCGCCGCCAACGGATGGCGCACTCCGGCGAGCATCGACCCGGCGACGTACGAGCCGAGCCGGGAAGCGCGCGCGGCGCGCGTCCCGACGCTCCGGCTCGGAGCCTAAAGAGGAGGACGGATGACCGAAGGATACGATCTGGAGGAGTGCCTTGCGGCGGTCGACCCCGCCGCGTGCAGCTACGAGGAGTGGCTGCACGCGGGCATGGCCCTGCACGCCGAGGGGATGCCGCTGGCGCTCTGGGACGACTGGAGCCGGCGCGACGCGGCTCGCTACAAGGACGGCGAGTGCGCGCGGAAGTGGAGGGGCTTCGGCCGCGGGCCGGACGAGGTCAAGGGCGGCACGCTCGTGCAGATGGCGCGCGACGCGGGATGGTCGCCCGCCTGGGACAAGGGAGAGGCTTTCGGCTGGGACGTGACCGAGGTCCAGGGCGGGCCGTCCGCGCCGGGACGCATCGTCGACCCGACGTGGGTGGAGAGCGCCGAGCTCGCGGAGCCGGGCGAGGAATGGCGGGGGTCGGACGACCTGATAGCCTACCTGGAGGCCCTGTTCGACCCCGGCGAGGTCGTGGGCTACGTGGTCGAGTCGTGGGACAACGAGGGCAGGCGCGTGCCGTCGGGCAAGGGGCCGCACACCGAGACGGCGGGCGAGATCGTCGAGCGCGTGCGGAAGTACGGCGACGACCTGGCCTCGTCCATCGGCTGGAACGACGAGGACGGCGGCGCGTGGATCCGGTTCAACCCGCTCGACGGCAACGGCGTGCGCAACGACAACGTGGCGGAGTACCGCTACGCGCTCGTCGAGAGCGACGACATGTCGGTCGGCCGCCAGCTCGCCATCATGCGGGAGCTGGAGCTGCCGGCGGCGGCCATCGTGCACAGCGGTGGCAAGAGCGTGCACGCCGTCGTGCACGTGGACGCCAAGGACTACGACGAGTACCGCAAGCGCGTCGACCTGCTCTACTCGACGTGCCGAGAGAACGGGCTTAAGGTAGACGTCCAGAACAAGAACCCGAGCCGCCTGTCCAGGATGCCGGGCGTGACGCGCGCCGGGCGCAAGCAGTGGCTCGTGGCGACCGACGCGGGAAAGGCTTCGTGGGCCGAGTGGCGCGAGTGGATCGACGAGCAGAACGACGACCTGCCCGACCCCGAGAGCCTGGCCGACTGCTGGGACGCGCTGCCGGAGCTGTCCCCTCCCCTGATCGAGGGGGTGCTGCGCCAGGGCCACAAGATGATGCTGGGCGGCCCCAGCAAGGCCGGAAAGTCGTTCGCGCTCATCGAGCTGTGCGTGTCGATCGCCGAGGGCGTGCCGTGGCTGGGGTTCGGTTGTGCGCAGGGCCGCGTGCTCTACGTCAACCTGGAGCTGGACAGGGCGAGCTGCCTGCACCGCTTCCGCGACGTCTACGGGGCCATGGGCGTCGAGCCGGCGAACCTGGCCAGCATCGACGTGTGGAACCTGCGCGGGAAGAGCAAGCCCATGGACCAGCTGGCGCCGTCGCTCATCCGGCGCGCGCTCAAGACGCGGCCCATCGCGGTGGTGATCGACCCGATTTACAAGGTGATCACCGGCGACGAGAACTCGGCCGACCAGATGGCCGCGTTCTGCAACCAGTTCGACCGCGTGGCCACGGAGCTGGGCTGCGCCGTCGTGTACTGCCACCACCACTCCAAGGGCAGCCAGGGCTCCAAGCGCTCCATGGACCGCGTGAGCGGGTCCGGCGTGTTCGCCCGCGACCCCGACGCGCTGCTCGACATGATCGAGCTCGAGCAGACCGACGCGCTGCGCCAGCAGCAGGAGGACGCGGCCGTGTGCGCGGCGCTGGAGCGCGTCATGGCCGACGTCGGGCCGGACGGATGGCGGGACGTGATCGGCGACGACGACCGGCTCACGGCCAAGCGGTTCCTGGAGGGCGCGCGGGCGCTGCTCGACCGGCAGGGCGAGGCCGCCATGCTGGAGGCCGTTCACGCGGCCCGCGAGGCGGCCAAGGCCCGCACGGCGTGGCGCATCGAGGGCACGCTGCGCGAGTTCCCGCGCTTCGATCCGCTGAACCTGTGGTTCGACTACCCGGTGCACCGCCCCGACTCGACGGGCGCGCTTTCAGACGTTGAACCGGAGGGCGAGGCGCCGCCGTGGAAGCGCAACCTGGCCAAGAAGCGCACGCCCGAGGAGCGCAAGAAGGAGCGCAAGGCGGCCTTCGACGAGGCGTTCGCGGCGTGCGATACGGGCTCCGGCGTGACCGTCAAGGACGTCGCCGAGTACCTCGGCGTGACGGAGAAGACGGTGCGCAAC
>NZ_DBFEGU010000276.1:0-25525 GCF_048329335.1 Eggerthella sp.
GCGTCGAGATGATCGGCGGCCAGATGGTGACCAGCGTGCTGCTGTTGTCGCAGAAGATCTTCTACTTCCATATGCCGGTGGCTATCACGTCGTTCATCGCGCTGGCGTTCGCGGGCTATTACGCGGTTCGCTTCCTCATGACGAAGAACCGCCGCTTCGACACCTGCTCGAAGATCGCGATGGAGATCGCGCTGCTGTTCGTGGCGTGCACGATGATCACGGGCGACTTGTGGACGAGGTTCGAATGGGGCGTGTGGTGGACGTGGGATCCGCGCCTGACGACGTACCTCATCCTCATGCTCATCATCATCGCGTACTTCATCCTGCGCAACGCCATCGACGAGCCCGAGCGTCGCGCGACGTACGGGGCGGTGCTCAGCATCATCGCCCTCATCGACGTGCCGATCTGCTTTATGGTAACGCGCCTGATTCCCTCCAGCATCCACCCGGTGGTCGTGCGCGAGGGCGGCATGTCGGCCGATATGGGCATCACGCTCATGTTCTGCCTCGTCGGCATCATGCTGATCGGGTTCGCCCTGTACCGCTTCCGCTTCCGCCAGGTTCGCCTGACCGAGCGCGTCGAAGCGCTGAAGGAGCAGTTGGAAGACTGAGGGTCCGCCGTTCTGCGAACGGCGGAGCGGGGCGATCTCGGGCACTGCGGAAGCCCTCGCTGACCTTGCTGGACCTGTGGGATGTTCGTTGTTGATAAAAGGAGAAACTTATGAATCCGGTTCTCGTAGAGATATACAGCACCATCGTTCCGTCGATGCCGTTCATCATCGGAGCGTACGTGCTCATGTGGTTGGCTATTCTGGTGTACATGCTGGTCATCACGCTGAGCTACAAGAAGGCCGAGAAGCAGATGGCGGTTTTGGAAGAGGCCGTCGCGGAACTGCAGGCAAAGTAGCAGGATGGCGACGGGTTTTCCCGTCGTGCTACAATAACCGAACACCATGGACGAAGCGCCGCTTCTGCGGCGCTTCGCGCACGTTACAGAGAAAGGTATGCCCATGAAGGCTCTCATTCCCGCTGCCGGCCTCGGCACGCGCTTCCTGCCCGCCACGAAGGCGCAGCCGAAGGAAATGCTGCTGGTAGTCGACCGACCGGCCATCCAGTACGTGGTGGAGGAGGGCCTCGCGTCTGACGCCGACGAGGTGGTCATCATCAACAGCCGCGAGAAGAAAGCCATCGAGGAGCACTTCTCGCCGAACCCGGAGCTTGTGGAGCTGTTGCGCGCCCGCGGGAAGGATGCGTATGCCGACGCAGTGGAGCGCGTGGGCAACTACAACGTGAGCTACGTGTACCAGGACGAGGCGCTGGGCTTGGGGCATGCGGTGCGGTGCGCGCACGAGAAGACGGGCGACGAGCCGTTCTACGTGCTGTTGGGCGACGTGCTGGTGCCCGACAACAAGATGCTGCCGCGCATGCA
Organism: Eggerthella sp.; assembly: GCF_048329335.1. Lineage (NCBI taxonomy): Bacteria > Bacillati > Actinomycetota > Coriobacteriia > Eggerthellales > Eggerthellaceae > Eggerthella > Eggerthella sp. The sequence goes on from NZ_DBFEGU010000276.1 coordinate 1,430, forward strand.
GAAAGTGTCCGACGCGCACGGCGGCGCCAGCGTCATCGCCGTCATGCCGGTGCCGGACGACCAGGTCAGCCGCTTCGGCGTCATCGCGGGCGAGGCCGTGGCCGACGACGTGTGGAAGATCGACGCGCTGGTGGAGAAGCCGGCGTTGGAGGACGCGCCGTCGAACCTGGCCGTGTTTGGCCGCTACCTCCTCAGCGCTCGCGTGATGGAGCTTTTGGCCGACGTGGAGCCCGGCGTGGGCGGCGAGATCCAGCTGACCGATGCGCTGGACGCCGTGCTGCGCGAGGAGGAGATGTACGCGCTGATCATCGACCCCGCCGACGGCTTCGACACCGGCACGGTGGAAAGCTGGCTGGAAACCAACAACGTGCTGTTCAGGCGCGCAGCAGAATAGCGAGAACAACCGTCGCCGAGCGTAACGGAGCGATTGCGAAGGCCTGCCGTCATCTGGCAGGCCTTCGAATAGTATAATGTCCTCGAAAAAGCGTATCCGGCAGCTGGAGGTGTCATGAGGCACGCGCGCGGCGAAAGAGGCATGATCGGGCTTGCGGCTGCCGTTGCCTCCGTGGTCATCGTCGCCGTTATAGGAGGAGCGCTGCTAGTCCACGCGTACTCGGACACGGTTCGCAATCTTACCCGCAAAGACAGCATCGGATACTTGGCTGATATATCCAGCCAGATCACCGAGAACGTGCGCACGGTCACCTCTCAGATATTCTCGGCGATGGAAACCATCGAACGCGGTCAGATGACGTTGGTGGAGAACGGCGCCACGCTCGACGAGCTGAACGGAGAAATGGCCGAGGATAGGGATCGGTGGAATCTGTCCCGCCTTGCTTATGTGGACGAGGACGGCGTGTGGTACTTCGCCGACACCACGCAGCGCTACACCAGGTCGCAGGACTATCTCAACAAGACGTTGCTTGAAGGCAAACGTTCCATCTCGGGTATCGAGACCATGGACGGCCAGGATGTGCTCGTGTTTTCAATTCCCGTGAACGCGGTCATCGATGGGCATCACATGAAGGCGCTTGCGGGCGTGTACGGGGTGGACGAGATGCTGCAGCTCCTGTCCATCGATTCGTTCGAAGGGAGAGGATACGCCTGCATCGTCAAGGACGACGGTTCGGTGGCGGTGCGTCCCGAGGATCAAACGGCCATCAGCGGCGAGTACAATATCGTGTCGGCTTTGGAGAGCCAGAACGCCGATGACGAAGAGCCGGTCCACGTTCTGCGGGCGGGGCTCAAAAAGGGGGAACAAGGCGTCGTTCTTGCGAAGTACAACGGCGTCAGTTCGTATTTCTGCTATACGCCTGTGGGCGTGAGCGATTGGCATCTGCTGTCCATCGTTCCCAGCGATTACGTCGATCAGAGGACGAACAGCCTGTATCTGCTGACCGTGGCGGTGGGCGTTACGGTGGCGTTGGTGTTCGGCGTGATCATGCTGTTCATCGTGATCGTGCAGCATCGCAATCGTCGACGGTTGGAGGCCATCGCCTACGTGGATCCTGTTACCGGCGGAGACACGGCCGGCCGGTTTCGCGAGCGCTATTACGACGTCGTCCGAACGGATCCGCGTAACTTGGTGCTCGTGTACGCCAACATAGCCAAATTCAAGTCGTACAACGATCGCGAGGGCAAGGAGGGCGGAGACCGTCTGCTCAGGTCGGCGTACGACATGATAGAGCGGCAGCTGCGCGAAGGCGAGTTCGCGGCACGCGTCTCCGCAGACCATTTCGTCATTCTGTTGCGCGAGCCTGACGAGGCATCGACGAAGGAGCGTCTAAACGAGTTCAGGCTCACGTCCGAGAGCGTCGGCGAGCAAGTGCTCGTGTCGATGGACTTCGGCGCTTACATACTGGACGACGATGCGCTCGAGCAAGAGTTCACGCTCGTGACCGATGCGGCTAACTTGGCGCGTGCGAGCGCGGAGAAGCGGATGCTTCCAAGCGGTGCACGCGTTGGCTTCTATGATGATCGCCTCCGTCGGCGCTTCCTTCGAGAGAAGGAGCTCGAGGATCGCTTTCCCCATGCGCTTGCGAACGGCGAGTTTCATATGTATTTGCAGCCGAAGGTTGCGCTGCCCGAGCGCTGCATCGTCGGTGCCGAGGCGCTCGTGCGCTGGATCTCTCCGGAAGGCATGCTCTGCCCGAACGAGTTCGTTCCGCTCTTCGAGCGCGACGGCGTTATCGCCGAGCTGGATTTCTACATGTTTTGCCAGGTGTGCGCTTTGTTGAAGCGATGGGAGCGGGAGGGGAGGCCGCTTTTCTGCGTTTCAGTCAACGTCTCGCGCTCGAACTTCGACGTTTCGGATTTCTTCGCGCGCTACGAGCGCCATATCGCCGAGAACCAGGTTCCGGCTCGCTACCTGGAATTCGAGTTCACCGAGTCCGTCGTGTTCGATCGCACCGGCGAGATCAACCAAGTTATTCGGCGCATCCACGCGTTAGGCGCACGTTGCTCCATGGACGATTTCGGGAGCAGTTACTCCAGCCTCAACATGTTGCGTAGTCTCGAAGTGGATATCATCAAACTTGACCAGGGGTTCTTCCGCGGAGATACCGACATGGACAAGGCAAGGAGCATCGTCAACGGCATCGTGGGCATAGCGCGCGACATGCGTATCGAAACGGTTGCCGAAGGGATCGAGGATATGGGACAGGTGGATTTCCTCGAGAGCGTCGGCTGCAATGTGGTGCAGGGGTACGTGTTCGGAAAACCAATGCCCGCCGATGAGTTCCAGGATTTCAAACTAGACGATACGATGAGGGGAAACGGAGATCGCGGTGAAAGCGTTGAAGAGAGCCGGTAAGGCGGCGAAGACGTTCGCGTCGATCGCGCTAGCGGGGTCGCTGGTCGGCATCGGACTGGTCGGCTGTTCCGGCGAGGCTATGGGCAATGCGTCCGGACGCGACGATGAGATAGTGCTGACGGTATCGAAATGCCAGACCAAGGAGCTGCCGCAGGAGCTGTTGGACGAGATGACCAATCGTCACCCCAACCTGCGCTTCGAGTTCGATACGTATTCGAACAGCAACTATTCCGCGCAGATCGTCACCGAGCTCGAGCAGCGCGATATCCCCGATATCCTGATCAACACGCGCAATCAGGATCTGACCGAGGATTTGGAGCATAATCTGGTGGATCTCGCGGCGTACGATTTTTCCAGCGAGTACCTTCCCAGCGTTCTCGATCGCATGACCATCGACGGCAGCCTCTACTATCTGCCGGGTTACCTGACGCTTGCAGGGTTCTTCTACAACAAGGACCTTTTCGCCGAGCACGGCTGGGAGGCGCCTCAGTCGCTCGAGGAACTCATTGCCCTCAACGAGCAGGCGAAGGCGGAGGGCATCCGGCTTATGGCGTACTCGATGGAGCTGACGGGTCAACGCTTCCTGCAGCTGACCAATATCGCTTCGGCGCAGTTTCTGCACACGCCGCAGGGGTCGTCTTGGGAACAGGATTATCTTGCGGGCGAAGCGAGCATGGTGGGCACGTTCGAGCCTTTCATGGACGAGTATCGGCTTTGGCTCGACAGCGGATTGATTTCGGCTGACGACCTTTCCCTGTCGAATTCGGACGCCGCGGAGATGTTCGCGAACGGTGACGTGGCCATGATCTACGGCGTTGCCAACAACGTGAAGACCACTGATTTCGACTTCGATTTGGGCCAAGCTCCGTTCCTTGCGAGAGGCGAGGGCGAAGATAACGGCTGGTACCTGTATGCGGTCAGCTCGTACTACGGTATTAACAAGAAGCTGGAAGAGCCGGGCAACGAGGAGAAGCTGGCCATAGCGCTGGAGATGTTCGACCTGATGAGCACCCCCGAGGGCCAGAGCATGTTCACGGATGGCGCGGAAGGGCGATATCCGGCCACGAGAAAGGCGGACGGCGAGCTCCACGCGCCGCTTTTGAGCGATTACCGCAACGTGGTCGACCGCAATAACCTTGTGGAGTTGGCGGCTTACACTGCGCCGCTCTTGCTGGGAGGAGAGGCGCTGGGCGGGTACATCGCTGGCACCGTCAGCGCCGAGGAAGCGTTGCAGGCCTGCGACGAGGCTATGAAGTCCAACAAGTCGGAAACCCAGATCGGCGACGTAGTGGCACATATCGAACGCGACCTGAGCCGGGAGGAGACCGTCCGATACTTCGCCGACGCGTTCAGGGAGTACGGGGGCACCGACCTGTGCCTTATGCTGCCTGGCGGCATGGCAGACGGGCAAATGCATCCTTATGGGATTTCCGGCAAGCTGTACGAAGGGGAGCTGCACGCCAATGAGCTGACCGTGCTCTTGCCCAATGCGGGGAAGCCGGTGCCCACGCTGGCCACTGCGCGCATTTCGGGCGAAGACCTGCGCGCGGTGCTAGAGAGCGGGCGCACGTTCGAGCGGAAGGACGCGTCGAGGGAGGCCCTTGCTCCGTTCCGCTACGAGGTGTCGGGAGCCGAGGTGGACTATGATGCAGATCGCAAAGTGCGATCGCTCAAAGTGAACGGCGTTGAAGTCGCCGACGAAGACGTATTCACGGTGACGTATTTCGACGGGGCGGTCGAAACGTCCCGCTTGACCGATGCGGCGGTGTCGGACGTGAAGCCCGTCCCCGCGTTCACTGCTTGCAAGGCCGCGCGTTGACGCACTGCCGCCCGTCGTGCGACGGGCGGCAGAGTGAGGTGAAGCCGGGATGCCGCGGAAGCGGCCGGGTTCCGAGACGCAGTCGTACGTAGCCGTCTAATTCACAACGTTCTGCGGGGCACCCTCCACGAACGCGCCGACGTTAGCGGTCACGGTAGCCAGCAAGCGTTCGCGGGCTTCGTGGGTAGCCCAGGCGATATGGGGCGTTACGATGATGTTCTGGCCTTTCGCTTGCAGCAAGGGGTTGTCGGGTTGCATGGGCTCCACCGACACGACATCGGCTGCGAAACCCGCCAGCTTGCCGGATCGCAGTGCGTCCACCACGGCCTGCTCGTCCACCAGCGTGCCGCGCGCAGTGTTCAGGAGGTACGCTCCGTCCTTCATGCGGCCGATGGTCTGGGCGTTCATCATGCGGTCGGTTTCGGGCGTGGCCGGTGCGTGCAGGGTCACCACATCCGAAACGGCCAGCAGCTCGTCGAGGCTCACTTGGCGCACGCCATCGCTTTCCAGTTGGGGTTTTGCCGATCGATTCTCGAACACCACGGGCATGCCGAAAGCACGCGCGATGCGGCATACTGCCTGCCCGATGCTTCCCATGCCGACGATGCCCATCGTCTTGCCTGCCAGCTCCACGAGCGGCGTGTTCCAGAACGAGAAGTCCTTGGCGCGCGTCCAGTCGCCTTCCATGACCAGATTGGAATGCTCTCCTACATGCAAGCACAGCTCCAGCAGCAACGCGAACGTCATCTGCGCCACGTCGGGCGTGGAGTAGGCGGGCACGTTCGATACGATCACGTCCGCATCGCGCGCCGCGTCGAGATCCACCACGTTGTAGCCGGTGGAGGTGAGCGCGATCATCTTGAGGCGAGGAGCCCAGCCGAGCGCCTCGGCGTTCCATTCCGTCTTGCTCGACACGACGATGTCGGCTTCGGCTACCCGAGTTTTCAGCTGGTCGCGCGACGTGCGGTCGTACACGGTGACGGTGCCGAACCGGTCGAGCGCGTCCCAGCTCAAGTCGCCGGGGTTGTTCACCTGTCCTTCGAGGACCACGATGTTCATAGGCGTTCCTTCCCGAGAAAAGGATCGGCCCGGGGAGAGGGGAGCTCCACCGGGCCACAAGGAGGGGATGATGCGGCACCTATTGGGTGCCGCTCTGCTTTAAGGGGTAAGCAGATGCAAACTGAAAAGGAGGGGAGCCTTTCGTTTGCTGAAGCTATTATAAAAGTTGACATTGAATATCATATGATGCACGAGTGCATGTTTTGTGAATTGGGGGCCTTGAAAGTAACAGATAGGTAAACATGACGCAAAAAGACAGGGAAAACCCCTGACGCGGAAGCTCGAGCTGATTGTCCAACGGAGCGCCGGGGGTTTGACGGCGAAAACGACGTCGGGCGGTAGGAATCGACCGGTTTGGCAATTCTGGCGAGGACCCGGCTGCGGCGCTTCGGGCTTGCCGAGCGCGATCGAAGGCGTTTCCCCAGCTCGGGTTCTCGAAACGTCAAGTGAAGCACTCGGCGGGATTACCAAACCGGTCGATTGCTGCCAAGAAGCGGGGGTCTTGCCGTCGAACCGAGGACGTCGCGGGCCTGTCGGGTCCGTGGTCGGGGATCGTCCGAAGCCGTGCGGTTCCACGTGGAGCTGCAGCTGGGATCCCGCCCCAAACCGTGGAGTCCCTCTTAGTGTTTCATGTGAAACGTTTGTACGCGCATGCTTGTTCGGCCGCACGGCTTCGCCATACGATGTGCTGCAAAAACGTCGGTTTGGCAGTCTTCGGCGGCCTTCGATCGCGCCCGACGCTCCTTCCCGAGGATCGGCGAGGCGTAATCCCAGTTCGCGCTTTGTCGCCGCCTCGGAACGCATCGCCAGATCGGGCCGGGACTGCCAAACCGGCGTTTTTACAGCACATAGGTTGGCGTTCGCTGTTAAACCGGGATTGACATAGCTCAGGTCGACCCGCCCCGCGAAAACTCGCCGGCGGCTCGGAAGCCCCCTTCGGCCATCGGCCGGACGCTCGCCTCGCCTGATCGCTAGCTGTCCGACAGAGGAAGCGGCATGCGGCGGTGCATGTCAATCCTGGTTTAGCAGCGTAGGTTGGCGAAATCGCGCGTTTGCAGCGAGGGACGTGACTGGGTGACGGCTCAGGCGGAGGTTCTGCCGCTCTGCCGCTCTGCCGTTCGGCCGCTGCGTGGGCGCGGGCTCCATGCATTGTCTCGGCGGGTTCGACGAAGCGAGGGGCATGAAAACGGATCGGCCCGGGGAGAGGGGAGCTCCACCGGGCCACAAGGAGGGGGATGATGCGACGCTTGCGCATCGCTCTGCTTCTAAGGGGGTAAAGCAGAGGCAAACTGAAAGGAGGGGAGCCTTTCGTTTACAGCTGCTAGTATACGGGTCGTTCGCGCACATCGTATGATGCGGGCGTGCGCGTTTTGTGAAACGATGGGTCGCAGAGTAACGGTTCGTTAACAAGGATCAAAATAGTCAGGAAAAGAAGTTTTCCGATGGGCGCCGCGCCGCAGAAATCTGGCGAGTGAAAGGTTGGCGAACGACATTGCCTCAAAGCGGCATCGACCTGAAGTAACATGTTCTACGATGATATGCGTTGGTCGATGATGCGGAAGCGGGCGTGTGCGGGTACGAGAAACAGATCGGCCCGGGGAGAGGGGAGCTCCACCGGGCCACAAGGAGGGGGATGTGCGGCACCGAGGTGCCGCCACTGCTTTGTAAGGGGAAAAGCAGTACAAACTGAAAGGAGGGGATTCTTTCGTTTGCGAGACCAAGTATAAAAGTAAGCCTTGAAGAACACGTGATCGACTCATGTTCGTCCTGTGAAATGCCGCGAAGCGTCGGCGAGCGTCCGTCTTCCTTCCTTCCGCCGCTCGAACTGCGCCGTTCGCGCGAGGTGCTTCCGTCTCGGTGTGCGCGAGCGCATCGGCTCATTTCGACGGTCGCATGTCGGGGCTCTTTTCGGTATCATGGATCACCTGACGAAAGGAACTCCCCATGCCCGATATCACGCTTCGTTTTCACAAGGACATGCTCGTGCTGTCCTCGCCGGTTGCCGTTGTACTGGCCCGGCAAGGGTTCGACGTGGAACACGATCTCGAATTCGCCAACCTTGTGGAGCCGGAGGCGGTGCGCGATGCGCTGCGCCTCAACAAGATGGCAGGCGCCCAGTGCCTCGTGGCGAACACGGAAGGCATCGCGCCTGCTCGTCTGGCGCATCGCGGCATGGAAGACCGCGCGGCGGAGATCGTGCGCACGGGCTTGTCCCTGGCGCGCGAGCTGAAGTCCCAGCACGTGCTGGTGGAGATCGGCCCGTGCGGCCTCCCCCTCGATGCCGCCAGCAAAAGCTCGCTCAACGAGAACCGCGACCAGTACGCCCGTGCCGCCCGCGCCTGCGATGGCCAGGAGTTCGACGCGTTCTTCCTCAACGGGTTCGCCAACCCGGCCGACCTCAAGTGCGCGCTCATGGGCGTGCGCCAGGTGAGCGGCGCGCCGGTGTTCGCGTCGGTGGACGTGGATGCCGACGGCATGCTGGCCGACGGCCGGCACACGTTCGAGGATGCGCTCGCCGTCATGGTGGACTACGAGGCCAGCGTGGTCGGCTTCGCCACGGCGGCTCCGCTCGATGCGGCCGTGACGTTCGCTCGCCGCGCCAGCGGGGCGGGGCGGCTGCCGGTGCTGGCTCAGCTGATCGTGCGCGAGCATAATCCGAAGCAAGGCGACGTTACGCACGAGAACCCGTATTACTGCCCCGATGTGCTGGTAGGGGCGGCCGTGCAGCTGCGTGCGGCCGGAGCCCAGTTCCTGCGTGCGGCCGGTGCCGCCACGCCGGCCTATGCAGGCGCGCTCGCGGCGGCCAGCGAAGGGTTCGACGTTGTGCGCTCGGATGTGGAGGAGTAGCATGGTAGGCTCTAACACGGTGCGCAGCCCGCATTACGGAGCGCTGCAGGATGTGGTGGATTCGCTGTACCTCGGGCTGGGGCCGAAGGAGAAGCTCCGCCGCCTCGATATCGTCGTGGCCGCCGAGGCCGCCGACCTTCCCGACGACCTGGCCGAGATCGTCAACCTGCTGCCGCCCGGCAGCTACACGCGCCAGCGCCTATGCGACCAGCTGAACTCGGCTATCGGCGGGCATGCGTGGGGGCAGGTGTACGGCACCGTCCAATAGCGCGTGGGGCGAGGCCGCTGCGGCCGGCGGGGGCATCGGTGCGAGCCCGTCGTTCGCGGTGTTCTTCTGGCGAAGCTGCTCTCCGCGTGCGCGCGTCGCCTCGGACGAGCTTCCAACGTTCGCCTGCATGCCCGTGGATATACTGTGAATCGCCCGCCGCATCCCGTGTGGGCGTTGAATCTCCACGGTTTTACCTCTTGCATGGTGGGCGCCGCGCGAGTACTATATATTCACTTTCCTAACATCACCTACTACTACATATTGTGGAAAACATGGCGTAGATCGTGTGGAAACACTGCGCATAAACCAAGCGAAGCCACAGCTCGCAGCAGGAAAACGACGAAGCAAGAAGAAGCTCGAAGAGAGGATTGGCAGCATGGTCGAGACCATCATGAAGCGCGACGGCCGAACGGTGGAATTCAAGCAGGAGAAGATCGCCGAGGCGGTGGAGCGCGCTTTCCAGGCATGCGGGGCCATGCAGGATCGCGCGGCGGCCGAGGATATCGCGCAGCGCGTGGTGGACAAGCTGGAGAGCGGCGCCATCGAGGGCGCGCCCACGGTTGAGGGCGTGCAGGATCTCGTGGAGGAGACGCTCATCGAGTCCGGCTTCGTGCAGACGGCCAAGTCCTACATCCTGTACCGCGCCGAGCGCAGCCGCTCGCGCGACGTGAACAGCCGCCTCATCCAGACGCTCAAGGACATCACGTTCTCGAAGGCGTCGGATTCCGACATGAAGCGCGAGAACGCCAACATCGACGCCGACACCGCCATGGGCACCATGCTCAAGTACGGCTCGGAGTCGGCCAAGCAGTTCTACGAGATGTGCGTCATCGATCCGAAGTTCGCGCGAGCACATCGTGAGGGCGACATCCACATCCACGACATGGACTTCTACACCCTCACCACCACGTGCTGCCAAATCGAGCTGAAGAAGCTGTTCAAGGGCGGCTTCTCCACGGGCCACGGCGTGCTGCGCGAGCCCAACGACATCGCCAGCTACGCGGCGCTGGCCTGCATCGCCATCCAGAGCAACCAGAACGACCAGCACGGCGGCCAGGCTATCTGCGACTTCGACTACGGTCTGGCCGAGGGCGTGCGCAAGACGTACCGCCGCCTGTACAAGAAGCATCTGGCCGAAGCCGTCGATCTGCTGCTGGGCGATTCCGTGGACGACTCCCGCGCGTTCGCGCAGGACGCGCTCGCGCGCATCGAGGCGGAGACGGGCGTGTGGGCCAGCCTCGCCATGGACGAGGGCTTCGAGGCCGCCGTGCGCGCGGCGCTCGTGGAGGTCGGCGCCAGCGAGGAGGCCGCCGACAAGGCCGTGGCCTATGCGGCTAAGAACGCCCTGGGCGATACCGACCGCACGACGTTCCAGGCCATGGAGGCGCTCGTGCACAACCTGAACACCATGCACAGCCGCGCCGGCGCGCAGACGCCGTTCAGCTCGGTGAACTACGGCATGGACACCTCGCCTGAGGGTCGCATGGTGGTGAAGAACATGCTGCTGGCCACCGAGGAAGGCCTCGGCTCCGGCGAGACGCCCATCTTCCCCGTGCAGATCTTCCGCGTGAAGGAGGGCGTGAACTACAACCCCGAGGATCCGAACTACGACCTGTTCAAGCTGGCCATGCATTGCTCCGCGAAGCGCCTGTTCCCGAACTTCAGCTTCATTGACGCGCCGTTCAACGCGCAGTACTACAAGGGCACGCCCGAGACGGAGATCGCCTACATGGGCTGCCGTACGCGCGTCATGGGCAACGTGTACGATCCCGATCGCGAGATCGCTCCCGGCCGCGGCAACCTGAGCTTCACGTCCATCAACCTGCCGCGCCTGGCCATCCGCTCGAAGGGCGACCTCGATCTGTTCTTCGACCTCTTGGACGCGAAGCTTGCGCTGGCGGTGGGGCAGCTTGACGAGCGCTTCGAGATCCAGGCGCGCAAGCACGTGTACAACGCGCCGTTCCTCATGGGCCAGGGCGTGTGGATCGATTCCGAGAAGCTGGCGCCTACCGACGAGCAGCGTGAGGTGCTGAAGCACGGCACGTTGTCGCTGGGCTTTATCGGCTTGGCCGAGACGCTGGTGGCGCTGACGGGCAAGCACCACGGCGAGTCGAAGGCTTCGCAGAACCTGGGCCTCGAGATCATCGGCCATATGCGCAGCTACCTCGACCGCCTGTCGCAGGAGCGCGGGCTGAACTACGGCCTCATCGCCACGCCGGCCGAAGGCCTGTCCGGCCGCTTCGTGCGTATGGACCGTGAGCGCTACGGGTCCATCCCCGGCATCACCGATCGCGACTACTACACGAACGGCTTCCACGTGCCGGTGTACTACGACATCAGCGCCTTCGACAAGATCGAGATCGAGGCGCCGTACCATGCGCTGACGAATGCGGGCCATATCTCCTACGTGGAGCTGGACGGCGACCCCAGCGAGAACCTCGAGGCGTTCGAGGCCGTCATCCGGCACATGAAGGAGAGCGGCATCGGCTACGGTTCAGTGAACCATCCGGTGGATCGCGATCCCGTGTGCGGTTACAACGGCATCATCGGAGACGTGTGCCCCAAGTGCGGCCGCACCGAGGCGGAGCACGGCCAGTCGTTCGAGCGCATCCGCCGCATCACCGGTTACCTCGTGGGCACCCTCGACCGCTTCAACGATGCCAAGCGCGCCGAAGAAGGCGACCGCGTGAAGCATCAGATGTAACAGGTTGAACGTGATCCCTCCCGACACTATACGTCTTTACGGCACGGCTCCGGATTCCATCGTCGATGGGCCGGGGCTGCGCTATGCCGTGTTCGTGCAGGGCTGCTCGCACGGCTGTCCTGGGTGCCACAACCCCGACAGCCAGCCCTGCGCGGGCGGCACGGTGCGCGCCATCGCCGACGTGGTGGCGGAGATCGCTGCCAACAAGCTGGTGCAGGGCGTCACCATTTCGGGCGGCGAGCCGTTCGAGCAGGCCGCCGCGTGCGCCGCATTGGCGCGCCAAGTGCGCGAGCTGGGACTGGACGTGTGGACGTACTCGGGCTACCGCTACGAGCAGCTGGCGGAGGGCATCCCCGATCCGGCCGCGCGCGATCTGCTCGACCAGACCGACGTGCTGGTGGACGGCCCCTTCGTCCAGGCGCAACACTCCTACCAGCTTCCGTGGCGAGGCTCCCACAACCAACGGTTGATTGACGTTCCCGCCACCCGGGCCCGCGGTCGTATCGTTTTGTGGGAAACTCACGAAGACTTCCCTGTAAAGCCCCCATCGTGGTGAGGCGCCGTCTCCTTTCCTTGGCGACGGTATGGTCGACATGGTAGGATAACGGCATGGAACAGCTTCAAAACTACATCGACGCAATCGTGCGCACCGACTGGGTGACCACGGCCATCTCGGCGGTGGTCATTCTGGCGATCACGGCAGTCGTCGCGCGTCTGACGAGGCGCTTCCTGGGCCGCGTGCTTGCCATCAACGAAGAGCGCGATTTGCCCTCAAGCTCCATCTTCATCAACATCGCCCGTGGAGCTGTGTGGATCACCGGCGTGTGCATCATGCTGTCCACCTGCTTCCGCGTGGACGTGAGCGCCGCCATCACCGCGCTCGGCATCGGCGGCATTGCCATCTCGTTGGGCTTCCAGGACACGCTGTCGAACCTCATCGGAGGTTTGCAGGTCAGCCTGCTGCGCATCATCAAACCCGGCGACAACATCGAGGTGGGCTCGTCCACAGGCGTGGTGAAAGACATCACCTGGCGCCACACCACCATACGCAACGGCGCGGGCGAGGAAGTGCTCATCCCTAACTCCATCATCAGCAAAACCGCTCTCACGCACCTTCCGCCCACGAACCAAGTAAGCTTGGCCATCGTGGTCACCACGGAAGGCCAGCATCTTGACGAAGTGGCCGAGGCTATCGAGCGCAAGGCCGGCGAGGCGGCGGCCGGCATCGGCAAGGTGGTTAAACAGCCGAAGCTCACGTTCTCGGAGATCACCGCGCAGGGCTATGCGGGTTCCATCTCGTTCAGCATGGCCGACAGCCGTACCACGGGCCGTGCAACCGATGCGGTGCTGCGCGCCGTGGCGCCGCTGACCCGAACGGCGGCGCCCGATCGCGCGGAGCAGGTGCTGGAGGAGGCGCAGCAGGAAGCCGAAGAGGCCGCTGCGCAGGAAGCCGCCGGCCATGCGCCGACCAAGCCGAAGCCTAAACCGAAGCCGACTCCCAAGCAGAAGCAGAGGCCGAGCTTCCGCAAGCGCATGGCGCGGGCGCTGCGGCTTGGGAAAGAGGAGCAATCGTGAGCGAGGAGGCGATGAAAACCATGTCCGAAACGCGTTTGACCGAAGGCCCGCTGCACCACCTCGACGGCAAGCTCGCCGAATGCGGGTGGGCCACGTCGCTTCTGCGCGCGTACGATCGCGATCGTATCAAGGCGCCGAAGCGCCGCATCAAAGAATGGGACTACTACCTGGTGAACGACGACGAGTTCGCTGTGGCGCTGACCGTCGCCGATATGGGTTACGTGGGGCTCATCTCGGCATCGGTGATGGACTTCGCGCAGGCCACGTCGCATACGGCCAGCGTGATCTCGCCGTTTCCGATGGGGCGCTTCAAGCTGCCCGCCACCTCGGCCGAGGGCGTGACCTCCTTCGAGAACAACCGCGTATCGTTCCGCTTCGAGGTTGCCGGCGGGCAGCGCCGCCTCAACGTGTGGTTCGCGGGCTTCGACGGCGGCGACGACCTGACGTTCGAGGCCGTGCTGGACGAGGAGCCGCGCGATTCGATGGTGATCAGCACGCCATGGGCCGAAGACCCGCTCGCGTTCTACTACAACCAGAAGATCGTCGCCATGCAGGCGAGGGGCAGCTTCAAGAAGGGGCTTTTGGTGCACGGGTTCTGCCCCGAGAGCTCGTTCGGCCTGCTGGACTGGGGGCGCGGCGTATGGACGCGCGACAACACGTGGTACTGGGCCGTGGCGCAGGGTTGGCAGGACGGTCGTCGCTTCGGCCTCAACCTGGGCTACGGGTTCGGCGACACGTCGGCGGCTTCCGAGAACATGGTGTTCGTCGACGGTGCTGCGCACAAGCTGCGCCGCGTGGACTTCGGCATCCCCGAGAAGACGGGCGGCGCGCACGCGAAGAAGACGGCCGATCGCTACCAGCTCATGCAGCCCTGGCATATGACCGACGACGAGGGACGACTCGACCTCGTGTTCACGCCGCTGCTCGACCGTGTGGACTGGATGGACTTCAAGCTGATCCGATCCGACCAGCACCAGGTATTCGGCCGCTTCGACGGTGCGGTGACGCTTGACGACGGCTCGGCCCTGCCTGTGTCGAACCTGCTTGGCTCTGCCGAGGTCATCCACAACGTGTACTGACGCGCTCGACGGCGAAGCGCCCCGCCGGTCGACAGGGCGCTTTTCTCGCATGCGCGACGACGCGCGTAGTTTCGGCGCGGCAGCTGGGGCATGCCCAACACCAAGGCGTCTGCCCGTTCTGCGCTAGATTGCGCACACGGCCTTCCCGCAAGCTACGCCGTCGGCGATGCTGCCCACGCCGCAGATGCCGTTGCGCACTTCGCCGCAGGCGTGCAGGCCGGCTATGGGCTGGCCGTTCTCGTCGCGCACGGCGAACGTCCCGTCGTCGGCATCCAGGCCGCCGATGGTGATATGCGCGGCCCAGGTAGCGGGCGCGGCGTAGAACGGAGGCTCCTTGACGGGGCTCAGATCGCTGAACAGGTAGCGCCCGAAATCCTCGTCCTCGCCCGTTTCGCAGAAGCCGTTGTAGCGCTCCATCTCGGCGGTGAAAGCGGTCGCGTCGACGCCCATCTGCTTCGCCAGATCCTCGAGCGTGTCGGCCTTGAACAGCTGACCCCGGCGCAGCAACGTCTCTTCTCCGGGCGACGCCTCGGTGACGTACACGCTGTTCGCGTCGCTGATCATGAAGCACAGGCTGTCCTCCTGCTCCATGAGCGCCGCCGTCATGGTTAAGCGGTCGGTCGTCTCATCCAGGAAACGCTTGCCCTGCTTGTTCACGATGGGGCTTTCGGCGAACGTGCCCGAGACGTTCTCTGCCGAGAACGTGAGGGGATCGTTGAACGGGAACATCATCTGGTTGCCCATGTCGGCAACGGCTGCGCCCAGATCGCGTGCCATGACGATGCCGTCGCCGGTGTGGCCGTTCACGTTCGTGGTTGCCAGCGTGCCGGAGGGATAGGGCCACACTTCGTTGTACTCGCGCAATAGCTCGGCATTGCCCGAGAAGCCGCCGGATGCGAGGATCACCGTCGGCGCGGTCACCTTGTACACGGTGCCGTCTTCGGCAAGCGATTCCACGCCCTTCACGACGCCGCCTTCCACTGAGAGCTTTTCCGCGGATGTGGCCAGCAGCACTTGGACGTCGAAGCCGCCCTTCGTCAGCACGTCGTCGAAGAAGTCGAAGTACCCCTCTCCACAGACACCCGTCGTGGGGTTCGACCAACGCGGGTACGTGTACCCCGTGATGAGATGGGTCGGCGTTTGCCAGGAGAAGCCCAGCTCGGTCATCCAGTCGTTCGCGGCGGCGATGTTGCGCGCAACGGGCAGGTAGACGGCGGGCGGCAGACCCTCTCCCGTGGTGGCAGCGAAGTCGAGCGCGTAGAACTCCTGCGAATCGAACAGCTTGGTATCGCCCGAGGCCTTCTAGTCGTCGTATTGCGCGCGCACGGTTGCCACGAGCTCTGGATCGGTCTCGATCACCAGCTCGCTCGCCAAAACTTCCTCGACGTAGCGGTCCAGCTGCTCGCTCATCTCCGGACGCGCTTCGGCGGGCGCGGTCAGGTATTCCAGATAGCCGCCTGATACCAGGCAGTTGCCGCCTATGTTGGAGTTCTTCTCCAGCACGATCACGCGCTTTCCCGCTTGCGCCGCCGCAAGGGCCGCGCCCATGCCGCTGGCTCCTGCGCCCACCACTACGACATCGGACTCGAGACCCTTCGTCTCGCCGACGGGCTCGCTCGCGCCTACCTTCTTGAGCTGCGACGATTTCCCGCCCGCCTCATCGACGCACGCGGCTACGGCGTTCACGATGCCCATGCTGGTCAGAGTCGCGCCGGTCACCGTGTCCACGCCCAGCCCCTGGGCGCTCACGATGCGCTCGGGCATGAGCTGCACGGCCGCGTCGGCGATGCGGGCGGTATCGCGATGCTCGATCACGCGCACGGAGGAGATGGCGTTGTCGGAGAACTCCGTCTCCACGGTGATGCTGTCGAATTTGCCGTCCGCCGCAGCTCGGTACGTGCCGGGGCGGTAGGCACCGCCTGCTTCCGCTGCGGAGCCCTTCGGTGCGCAGCCTGCCAACCCGAACAAGGCCACCTGCACTCCGGCGAGAGCGGCCGCGCCTACGAAGGTTCGGCGGGATAGGCCTCGGTGCAGGCTGGCGGGTTTCGCTGTCGGCGCGTTCTGCTTGCTGCTGGCCGTGTCGTTTTCGGTTTCCATGGTTTGCTCCCATCGATTCGGTCGAACCCCTCTGTTCGATGCATCGCAGAATATGCCGACGATGGGAACAAGCGGTACACCCCGAAGGTGGGTATTTGCGTTTCCGCAGTTCGGAAAGCAAGTTACAAAGACTGGAAACTAGACTTGACTAGGTCGATGAGTTCTTGCTTCGAATGGACGCCCAGCTTCGCGTACAGCGATTTCGAGTAGCTTTTCACCGTGTTGCGCGACAGGAACAAGGTCTTCTCGATGTGCGCCGCATCGCGTCCCTGCGACAGCAGTTTCAGCAGTTCCGTCTCGCGCTTGGTCAAGCCGTGCTCTTGCGCCAGTTCGTCGCAGGCCAGCTCTTGGAGGTCGTCGCGTGCGCGCAGGTAGCGCTTGATCAGGTCGTCGCGCTTGCGGATGGCGCGCTCCGCGGCGCGTTTCTCGCGGGTTCTCAGCAGCCAAACGCCCATCAGCATGAGGTATAAAAGGGCGAACGCGACGATGGTCATCTGGGCGAAGGCGAACTGGTTGTCCACCGCGATGAGGGAGGCCGCCGTCGAGCCTGCCATCACGAAAGGCCGCGGTGCAGCGAAGACGAGCGCCGCCCATCCCGTCAAACGGCGACGGTCGCATCGGAACACGTCGATGACCAGTGCGTACGACACGAGCAGCGCGATTTCCCATCCCATGTGCGTCAGCACTACCAAAAACACGCTGTACGCTCCGGGCACGAACGGCAAGAACAGCAGTCCGGTGGCCACGATGGCCAGCGCAACGTTCAGCAGCGCCGCGTAGCGCCTGCCGTCGAAGCGCACGTACAGGATGAACGCGCCGATGGACAGCAGCCCGCCCACCTGCGATGCGAATCCTGACGTTGCCGCGGTGACGAGGGGGTTCGCCATGGCCACGAAGTCGAGCGTCCCGTACGCGAACGAAAGCAGGACGACGTACAAGATCGGCGCGGCCAGCGTCTTGGCAGACTGCGGTTCTTCGTCCATGTCGGCGCCTCGCTCGCGCTCGAGCGTTTTCGCGGTCGTTCCCTTGTCGGGCACCGGGGCGTTCCGGGCATCCTCGAACTTCGTGGCCGCCATCTCCGTGCGCGGCGCATGAGGGCGGTCTAGCGCCACCAGCAGCACGGAGGAGGCTGCGACGAGGGTCGCGCAGGCTGCGAGCAGCGCGGGGAGGGGGAGCGCGTTGAGCGCGAGCGCGGCCGGCGCGCTGACAAGCGACGCGCAGCCCAGCACGTACGCGAAGCGATCGCGTGCGAGCAGCCCTGCGCGATCGAACCAGAGGGGGACGAGGATTCCGGCACCCATGCCGGCGCAGGCTCCTGCCCCGTAGGCGGCTTGCAGCGACCCGCTTGCGGATGCGATTCCCGCGAGCGTCAGCGCGAAGGCGTATGCGATCGTGCCGAGAGCCACCGCCGGAACGGTTTTGATCGGGTGGGCGCGCGCGACGAGGAAGACCGCGAGCGCCGCTGCGCAAAGGTTGCCGTTCAATGCGATGCCGTATCCAAGCGGGTCGGGCGCGGGCAGATCGAACAGCCAGTCGCAGTAGAAGAAGACGATGGCTACGGCGTACAGGCATGCGAATCCCAACGTGGACGCAACCGTCCCGCTCAGCTTCTCGTGAATGCCCGCCTGCATCGATGTATCGTCCATGCGTTCATGATACAACACGTCCGGCTGGACGCCGACGAGCGCCAGGATCGGTCTCGCACGATCTCTCGAATAACGTAGAGGCGCAAAACATTTTGACCACTCATCAGGGCGGCGGTTCGAGACGGTTATGACCTTTCCGTGCGCCGGCACTTGCGTTCACGACCCCCGTTCGTATAATAGGGTCGAGCCGCAGGGAGCTGCTAACTCCCCACGGCTCTCGAATCGCTTCGGCGGTTTGGCTTCTTGTTACGGCTCCTTGTCCTTGCGGAGCGGGAGCCGCTCCATTATCGCTGGCATCCAGCGCGGATCTTCCTCGATATCGCGCGCTTTCAACGCGCTTCCAACGCGGATTCCATATTTCTTGCCGGTGTTTCCAACACCGTTCGAGCGTACGCCTGGCGTGGGTCTTGCGTCGATCTAGCGCCGGCGCGAAAAAAACGGCCTCCCGAAACTTTACAGACTTTTGACCGGCGTCCGACACGGTTCTGATGCTCCGTCTTCATCATGTTCCTTGCAGCGGGCCTCCGATGCCCGTGCTTCAGCGGAAAGCAATGCGCTCGCAAAGCGCATCGAAGGAAGGAAGAAGATGAAGAAGCGTTTGGCAATGGCGGTGAGCGCGGCGGTTCTGGCGCTGGGACTGTTCGGGCTGTTCGGCTGTGCGTCGGGCAACGACGATGGTGCGAGCGGCGCAACCGACGGAGGAGCGTCGGCTTCGACCAGCCCGTCCGGCGAGGTCTCGGTCTATTCGCGCGAGGACGGCTCCGGCACGCGGGGTGCGTTCATCGAGCTGTTCGGCATCGAGGAAAAGGATGCCAACGGAGACAAGGTTGATCTGACCACTCCCACGGCCGCCATCACGAACTCCACGTCCGTCATGATGACGTCCGTGGCGGGCGACGCGAACGCCATCGGCTACATATCGCTCGGTTCGCTGAACAACACGGTGAAGGCGCTCAGCATCGACGGCGCCGAGGCTACGGCTGAGAACGTGAAGAGCGGCACGTACAAGGTGGCCCGTCCGTTCAATATCGTGACGAAGGACGGCGTGTCCGATGTGGCCCAGGACTTCATCGACTACATCATGAGTTCCGACGGTCAGAAGGTGGTCGAGGAGAACGGTTGCATCTCCGTTGCCGACAACGCGGGCTCCTATAAGGCTTCCGGCAAGTCCGGCAAGATCGTCATCGCCGGTTCCTCGTCCGTGACCCCGGTCATGGAGAAGCTGGCCGAGGCGTACAAGGCTCTCAATCCCGACGTCGCCATCGAGGTCAACCAGTCCGACTCCACCACCGGCGTGAACATGGCCACCGAGGGAACCTGCGACATCGGCATGGTCTCCCGCGAGCTCAAGGACTCCGAGAGCGGCGTGAAGGCCACGGTCATCGCCCAGGACGGCATCGCGGTTATCGTGAACCCGGATGCCTCCATCGACGAGCTTACGTCCGACCAGGTGAAGGGCATCTACACCGGCGAGCTGACCACGTGGGAAGATGTTATTCCGTCGGCCTAACAGCCGCCGGAAGAGCTCGACGCTGCGAGGCGCCGATGCACCCCGCCTCGGCGCCTCTCGCTGACATAGCCAGACCAAGGAGTGTACATGTTCCACCTGCACATCAAAGAGGGCATAGCGAAGGCGCTGTTCGTGGCCGCCGCGGGGATATCGGTCCTCGCGGTGGCTCTCATCTGCGTCTTTCT
Organism: Eggerthella sp.; assembly: GCF_048329335.1. Taxonomy (NCBI): domain Bacteria; kingdom Bacillati; phylum Actinomycetota; class Coriobacteriia; order Eggerthellales; family Eggerthellaceae; genus Eggerthella; species Eggerthella sp. Next base: position 21,031 of record NZ_DBFEGU010000276.1, read on the forward strand.
CTTCGCGAACGGCGTGCCGGCCATCGCGCAGATCGGCCTTCCCGAGTTTCTTTTCGGCACTACGTGGCGTCCCGCCAACGATATCTACGGCATCTTCCCGATGATCGTGGGCAGCATCTACGTGACCGCCGGCGCCATCCTGGTCGGCGTTCCTACGGGGCTTTTGTGCGCCATCTTCCTGTCGCGGTTCGCCAGCGGCAAGATCGCGGCGTTCCTCAAGCCGGGCGTAGAGCTCTTGGCGGGCATCCCGTCGGTTGTCTACGGCTTCTTCGGCCTGGTGATGATCGTGCCGTTTATTCGCGACAATATGCCGGGCCGCGGCCTGTCGCTTCTGGCCGCTGCCGTGCTGCTGGGCATCATGATCCTGCCCACCATCATCACCGTTGCGCAGAGCGCACTCGATGCCGTGCCCAAGAAGTACTACGAGGGTGCGCTGGCGCTGGGTGCCGATCACGAGCGCTCGGTGTTCCGCGTTATCGTTCCCGCCGCCGTCTCCGGCATCATGGCCGGCATCGTGCTGGGCGTGGGCCGCGCCATCGGCGAGACCATGGCCGTCATCATGGTGGCCGGCAACCAGCCCATCGTTCCCGAGAGCATATTCGAGGGCGTGCGCACCATGACCGCCAACATCGTGCTGGAGATGGGCTACGCGGCCGACCTGCACCGCGGCGCGCTCGTGGCCACGGGCGTGGTGCTGTTCGTGTTCATCCTGCTCATCACTATGTTGTTCAACGTTATCAAGAAGCGGGGTGAGACGAGGTAATGAGTCCCAAGCTGACGATCGCCTACGAATCGGCCGACGCCTCCCCGGCGCCCGCCGCCAACCCGGGCGATCGGATCGATGCGATGTTCGAAGCGGCGGAAGAGCGTCATCGCGCCGCACGCCGCGTGGTTTCCATGCTGCTGCGAGCGCTGGTGTATCTGGGCGCGCTGCTGACCACGGCGGTGCTGCTGTTCCTGGTGGGCTACATCCTGGTGAACGGTGTGCCGTACCTCACGCCCAGCCTGTTCGAGTGGGAGTACAACTCCACGAACGTCTCGCTCATGCCGGCGCTGGTGAACACGCTGCTGATGGCGGCCCTCTCGCTGCTCATGGCGGTGCCGGTGGGCGTGGGATCGGCCATCTACCTGGTGGAATACGCGCCGCGCGGCAGTCGTTTCGTAGCTGTCGTGCGTACCACCGCCGAGACGCTGCAGGGCATCCCGTCCATCATCTACGGCCTGTTCGGCATGTTGTTCTTCGTGACGGCGCTGCATTGGAACCTGTCGCTTTTGGCGGGTGCCTGCACGCTGGCCATCATGGTGCTGCCCGTGGTCATGCGCACCACCGAGGAAGCGCTGCTGGCCGTTCCCGACGCGTACCGCGAAGGCGGGTTCGGTTTGGGCGCCGGCCGTTTGCGCACGGTGTTTCGCTGCGTGCTGCCTTCGGCCGTGCCCGGTATCCTGGGCGGCGTGATACTGGCGCTCGGCCGGTGCGTGGGCGAGGTGGCTGCGCTCATTTTCACGGCCGGCTCCATCGCCCAGATCCCGAACTTCGCCGGCGAGGGCGCCATGGCGGTGTTCGATTCCGCCCGCACGCTGGCCGTGCACATGTACGCGCTGGCCAGCGAAGGCCTGCACGTGAACGAGACCTATGCCACGGCGGTGGTGCTGCTGGTCATGGTGGTGCTTCTGAACCTCCTGGCCACGTTCGCCGCCAAGAAGATGAACAAGGGAGGCACCGATGACTAACGTCACGCTTGAGAGAACCGCTCCGACCCAGAACGCCCCGGCTACCTACATGCCCCAGGCGCAGGGCCAGGCGGCCGACCGCCGCATCAAGGAGAAGGCGCCCGCCGACGCGCCCGCCAAGATGGGCGTGCGCAACCTCGATCTGTACTACAAGGATTTCCATGCGTTGAAGAGCATCGACCTGCAATTCCCCGAAAACCAGGTGACGGCGCTCATCGGCCCGTCGGGCTGCGGCAAGTCCACGCTGCTGAAAAGCCTCAACCGCATGAACGACCTGGTGGAAGGCTGCCGTATCGAAGGCGAGATCACGTTGGACGGCGAGGACGCCTACCGCTCCATCGACGTGAACAATCTGCGCCGTCGGGTGGGCATGGTGTTCCAGCAGCCCAATCCGTTCCCCATGAGCGTGTACGACAACGTGGCCTTCGGCCCGCGCACCCACGGCATCAAGAAGCGCGAGGATCTGGACGCCATCGTGGAGCAGAGCCTGCGCGACGCCGCCATCTGGGACGAGATGAAGGACCGCCTGAAGAAGAACGCGCTCGGGTTCTCCGGCGGCCAGCAGCAGCGCCTGTGCATCGCGCGCGCGTTGGCGGTGCGCCCGGAAGTGCTGCTGATGGACGAGGCTACCAGCGCGCTCGACCCCATCTCCACCGCTAAGATCGAGGATCTCGTAGGCGAGCTCAAGAGCAAGTACACGGTGATCATGGTGACGCACAACATGCTGCAGGCGCTGCGCGTGTCCGACAAGACCGCGTTCTTCCTGTTGGGCGAGATGGTGGAGGCCGGCTCCACCGACGACATCTTCACGAACCCGGCCGACCCCCGCACCGCCGACTACGTGGCGGGAAGGTTCGGCTAGGTCGGAGCGTTGTCATCCTGAGCGCAGCGCCGAAGTCGCGGCCTGTCATCCTGAGCGGAGGCGGCAAAGCCGCGTTCCCTCAGGATGACAAAGGGGCTTCCTTTCGGCTTTACGCAAATTTGACGTTGCCGCAAGCCCGTGGTTTTTCCTCCTGCTTTACAATAGGCTCGACGGCGGCGAAAGCGCGCTGCCGGCCGAAAGGACCAACCCATGATCTACTACGTTGAAGACGATACCAACATCCGCGACCTCACGGTGTACGCTCTCAAGCAGGCCGGATTCGAGGCGGCGGGCTTCCCGGCGGCGGGCGAGTTCTTCGCCGCGTGCAAGGAGCGCCTCCCCGAGTTGGTGCTGCTCGACATCATGCTGCCGGAAATCGATGGGCTCGAGATCCTCCATATGCTGCGCGAGAACCCGGCGACCAAGCATCTGCCCGTGATGATGCTCACGGCCAAGGGCACCGAGTTCGACACGGTGAGCGGCCTCGATGCCGGCGCTGACGACTATCTGGCCAAGCCTTTCGGCATGATGGAGCTGGTCAGCCGCGTGAACGCGCTTATGCGCCGCGCGTCGGCGCCTCCCGTCATGGCCGACGACGAGCTGTCTTGCGGTCCCATCGAACTATGCGTGTCGGCTCACACCGTGCAGGTGGGCGGCGAGCCCATCACGCTCACGCTCAAGGAGTTCGACCTGCTGCACACGCTGCTGCAGAACCAGGGGCACGTGCTGTCGCGCAGCCAGCTGCTGGAAGACGTGTGGGGCATGACGTACGTGGGGGAGACGCGCACGGTGGACGTGCACGTGCAGACGCTGCGCCAGAAGCTGGCCGCGGCGCAAGAAGGGGCCGACGCCCTCGTTCGTACGGTGCGCGGCGTGGGCTACTGCATCAAACCCTCCTCGTGAGCGCGCGCATGAGCCCGACGCATTTCAAGGTTAAGAGCCTGTCCGGCAAGATTTTCACGAGCGTGCTCGCGTTCACGTTGGCCGTCATCGTTGCGCTGTCCGTGACGATGACCACCATCTACTACCTGTCTTACGAGCACGACGCTGAAACCGAGCTTGCGGCCAGTGCCCAGGATGCGGCGCGCTATCTGAACGCCACTCCGTCGTCCGAGAACGCTCCCGCGCTGAAAGAGCAGTTCAGTGGACTGACGCGCTACACGCTCATCGATGCGGACGGCACGGTGCTGTTCGACAGCGCCGCCGACACCGATGCCATGGACAACCACGCCGACCGCCCCGAGGTGCAGGAAGCGGCAGACATGGGCGAGGCCGTCACCATGCGCTACTCTGAAACGCTGGGCACCGACACCGTGTATGCGGCGGTGAAGCTGGACGACGGCAGTATCGTGCGCCTGTCCGAGACGCGGCATTCGCTGCTATCGTTTCTCAGCGAGATGCTCATGCCCGTGCTCATAGCGCTCATCGTGGCAGTGGCGCTCGTGTTCCTGCTGTCGAAGATACTTACGAGCCGGATCATGAAGCCCATCGACGCGCTCGATTTCGCGAACCCTTTGGACAATGAGATATACGAGGAGATGGACCCGCTGCTCATCCGGATCGACGAGCAACAGCGCCAGCTCAAGCAGCAGAACAGCGAGCTGGCCGAAGCCGAGAACATGCGCCGCGATTTCTCCAGCAACGTGAGCCATGAGATGAAGACGCCCCTGCAGGTGATATCGGGCTACGCCGAGCTCATGAAGAACGACATGGTGCAGCCCTCCGACCGCCAGAAGTTCGCCGCGCTCATCTACGACGAGGCGCAGACCATGCGCTCGCTGATCAACGACGTGCTGACGCTGTCGAAGCTTGACGAGTCGGCCTTCGAGAACGACGGTGCGACGGCCATTAACCTGTACGCGGTGGCGCAGCGCGTGGCCGGGAGGTTGTCCAGCTTCGCGG
>NZ_DBFEGU010000277.1:0-1666 GCF_048329335.1 Eggerthella sp.
ACGCTGTTCCTCGACGAGATCGGCGAGATGCCGGTTGACATGCAGGTGAGCCTGCTGCGCGTGCTGCAAGAGCAGAGCGTCACGAAGCTGGGATCGAATACCGCGAAGACGCTCGACGTGCGCGTGATCGCCGCGACGAACCAGAACATCGAGCGCCTGATCTCCGAGAAGAAGTTCCGCAGCGACCTGTACTACCGTTTGAGCCTCGTGGAGATCCGCCTGCCTCAGCTGCGGCGGCGCTCCGCCGACATCCCGCCGCTGGTGGATTATTTCAACGGGCAGCTTTCCTCGGTGCTCGAGGTGCCGTGCACGCCCTTCCCCGCCGAAACCATCGAGGCGCTGCAGGCTTACAGCTGGCCGGGCAACGTGCGCGAACTGCGCAACATCGTTGAGCGCTGCCTGATCATGCAGGGCCAGGGCGCCAACGTCGCCGCGGACTCGCTGCCGCCTCATATCGCGAACGCGGCGAACGCCATGCCGGACGGCCCGGGGGCACACGCCGCCGTGTCCGTGCAGCAGGATGCGGGGGCGATGCGGGAGGGCGTCGAGGACGATGCGGTGTCGGAGGAGCGCCATCTCGTGCAGGCGCTGCTCGCGCAGCACGAAGGCGACCTCGCGGCGGTGGGGCGGCAGCTCGGATTGACGCACGAGGAGCTCTCCGAGCTGCTCAACCGCCTTCACCTGCGCGTTCGCGTGGTGCTTGAAAGCATGGACGACGCGTTCTAGAGCGCTTGGGCAGGCTGGCACGCTTTTTGCTTTTCGAAGGTGCGGAACCGCATTCCCGAGAAGCAAAAGGAGTGATTCATGAACATCGTTGTGTGCTACAAGATCGTGCCCGACGAGCAGGACGCGGTCGTGCAGGCCGATCGCACGCTGTCGTTCGAGCGCGCTGCGCTCAAAATCGGCGATTACGACCTCAACGCCGTGGAAGCCGGCGCGCAGCTGGCGTCGGCTTCCGGCGCGTCGCTTGTCAGCCTGACCGCCGGGGGCGATCCGGTGGAGGACTCGAAGTTGAAGAAAGCCATCCTCGCGCGCGGGCCGCACGAGAACGTGGCGGTGAAAGACGCGTCGCTGCCCGAGGCCGGATCGGCGGTGACGGCGCGGGTGCTCGCAGCGGCCGTCAAGCAGCTGGACGACGTGAGCTTGGTGCTGTGCGGCGAGGGGTCGGCCGACCGCTATGCGCAGCAGGTAGGCGTGCAGCTGGGCGAGCTGCTGGGGCTTCCTACCGTCAACGCCGTCAGCTCCATCGAGCTCGACGACGGCGTCGCGCATGTCGAGCGCACGGTGGGCGCGGTGGTCGAGCGCCTCGACGTGCCGCTTCCGGCCGTGCTGTCGGTGGTCGCCGACATGAACACCCCGCGCATCCCCTCGATGAAGGACATCCTGGGCGCGGGCAAGAAGCCCTCGCGCGTTCTTTCCTTCGAAGATGTGGGCTTCGACGGCTTTGACGAGGCCATCGACGTGGTGAGCACGCTTGCGCCCGAGCAGCGCGATCGCGCGTGCGAGATCCTCGAAGGCGATGACGACGAGACGATCCAGGCGTTCGCGGCACGCGTGCGCGAGCGGCTGTAAGGAGGCATCCATGAGCGATAAGACGATTGCGGTGTTCGCCGACACGGCGGAAGCGTACGAGGAGCTGTGCAGCGGGGCGCGGGCGCTGGGAGGG
>NZ_DBFEGU010000278.1:0-3712 GCF_048329335.1 Eggerthella sp.
ACAGCGAACCCGCCAGCCCCGCCAGCGCCAACATGCCGCGTCCCAGGCCGAACACGTAGATGGGCGACAAGCGGAAGCGCTGCGCCAGCTCGCCGAAGAATATCCACATCAGCGCCTCGAAGCACAGGTAGCCCATCACCAAGAACATGGTGGCGAACGTGTTGTCGCTCATTTCGGAAAGCGGCAGGAAGAACAGCGTGACGGCGATGAAGGGGACGAGCGGGCGGAAGTACCGGCTCCATTTGTCACCGCCTCCAAGGGCCACGATGGTCACGAGGATGACTACGGAGGCGAATCCGGCGGCCAGCAGCATGGCGATCTGGTCGCCTACGTTCGAGGCGGGCACGATGTACTGGATGGACGTTTGCCGCAGCGTGCCCAACGCCACGCCGAACACGAACACGGGAATGCCGAAGCGCAGGAAGAACTTGGCATGGTTCACCGGAAGCGGTTTGAAGATGGGAACCTCGTTGCGCTCGGAATACGGCGCCGGCGTTTTGTTCCAGAGGATGGCGAGCTCCAGCAGCGGGATGATGCCCGCGAGGATGCCGGCGATGGGGAACGGCCCGTAATGCAGGCCGATGGCGTACACCCCGATGGCGATGGAGATGGCGATGGACGAGTTCAGCACGATGGAAGCGCTGTCGCAGCGCGCGAACGCGACGCCCCAGAACAGAATCAGGATGGCGGAGCCGATGCCCGTCATGACGCCCGACACCGCTTCCAGCGCCGGGCCGCTGATCACGGGCGTCGCAAGCAGCAGCAACGTTCCGGCCGACATGAGCGCCGCGCCCGCCGCGAGCGTCTTCTTCGAGATGTACGTCCTCAACAGCCGTTGATCGGTGATGCCGGCGAACAACAGGCACAGCCCGAACACGACGATGGAGACGAGGAACGGCAGCGACGCGTGGCTGCCGTACATGCCGGTGACGTAGGTTTGCGTGCCGAAGATGGTGGGCGTTCCGAACATGACGGCGTACACCCAAGCCTGGTGCAGTCCGTAGCCCACCGAGAGCAAGCTCAGGTCGCCGAACGCGGTGTCGTCGCCGAAGTCGGCGTTGACGGTGATGCGAGGAACGCGAATCCCCATGAAGCCCCCTCCTTGATTCCCTGGGCATCATCATACCGTGCAGAGGTTGTTTTTTCTAGCGAGGTGAGCGAGTCGATCAGCGTTTTGCGCTCGATGCGCAAGCGTTTGATCTGGGGAAATAGAAAAATAATCCTCTGAGGATGATGTTTGGAGGGGCGCCCGTCTGCTTTCGGGGGAGTGCTGGGGCATTGCGGGGCTGCGTCGGACCGGCTTGTGAAGAATAACGGGGCGCTCGCCGAACCGCAGCGGGAGGTGCGCGGGGGTCCGGCTGGTCGTCCGGACCCCCGCTCGGCGGTTTACGCCACCGTGAACACCACGCTGTCGAAGCGCTCGAGCGGCGTGCTCTCGCCCTCGGTGCCGCTTCCGTCGAACGCGGTGTGCGTGCCCGGCTTCTGGCTGTCGGCCTTGTGCACCGTGCACGTGTACTGCTTGCCGGACAGTTCGTCCGCCAACCTGGAGACGCTGTAGTCGTGAATGGCCGCAAGGCCGTTCTGACTGTTGCTGGAAACCACGCTCTCGTCCAGGCAAGCAGCGGCGGTGCTGCCTTCTGGAACGATGATGAGCGAGGTCTTCACGCCTCCGCCCTGAGCGGTTTCGTCCACCGTGCACGTGACCTCGATGACGCCCTTGCTGGTTGCAGCAACGTTCTCTTCGCCGTGGACGTAGTAGAACGCGTAGGCGGGAACCGCGATCGAAGCGCACAGGCAGCTCAGAACCGCAACGGCAAGAATCTTCTTGCCCCAAGCTACGTTGGCCATTGGAGCTTCCTTTCCCAAGAAGCCCCGCTTCTCGCAACGCGCCCCGATTATAGGGAGCCGGCGAAGCGCGCGTCAAGGTGATTTCGCAGCCCCGGCGTATGATGCGTGCGAATCCCTGCGTAATTACGCCTTATAGGATGATGAGCCGTCGCGCGCAGCCACTATACTCGAACGCAGCGAAGAGAGAAGAAGGAGGAATGATGCCTACCGTATCGTTCGACGACGTGCTGGGCTTGGACGACGAGTTCGATCCTCTGATGGCCGACGATCTGGAGATCGACCAGGAGGACATGGACGACGACAACCCGCTTGATACCGTCGACTATCCCACCATGCGCAACATGCCCCAGAGCATGCAGCGCGAAGCCGTGTACACCCCCAAGCGCCAAGGCGGCGTGGAATCTGCCGTGCTGGAGCTGCTGGATCACAACCCCGGTCGCCGGCCCGTGCTGCTGAGCATCATGGGGTTGTGCCGCGGCGGGTGCGCGGCGAGCCGCGTGGCCGAGCACGTGGAAGCGGCGCAGGCCAGCAACCGCTCGGTGTACGCGCCCATGACGCTGTGCCGCATGCTCGAACGTGCCGGCGCCTTGACGTTGGAGATGCCCGCAGCCGCCGAGCCGCACGAGGACGTGGAGGCGGGCGTTGCGTTTCTCGAGATCAAAGAACGCGTCGACCCTGTGTGGCGCACTACCGAAGAAGGAAGCGCGCTGTACGAGAGGCTGACCCAGGGCTCTGCATTCCGCGACGTCGTGCTCGATCGCGACAGCCGTTACGTGGAGGTGTACCGCGCGGTCATGCGCGCCGTCGACGAGCGTCCGTGCACGAAACCCGAGATAGAAGACCTGGTGGACACGTTCGACGAGGTGAAGAGCCCGCGGCGTTTCGGCGGCCATTTCATTGACATGCTGGAGCGCACCGATGCGCTGGAATGGAGCGAGCACGCGTGGCGTCTGACCGATCTGGGACGTGCGATGCTGCCTGCGGTGGAAGCGGCTGCCGCTGCGAAGAAGGAGGAGAACCATGCCTGAGGAAACCGTCGACCTGGTTGCGCTCATGAACATGCGCGCTCAAACGTACGGCCTGCTGGCAAACTTGTTCCGCGAGGAAGTGGACGCGGAATCCTTGCGGGAGCTGCAAGCCATGCGCTTCCCCACCGCCACGGGCAACGCGAAGGTGGACGAAGGGTACCATCTGCTGTACGACTATCTGAAAACCGCATGGGACGACAGCGTCACCGAGCTCGCCATCGACTTCGTGCGCACGTTCATCGGCCACGGGGTGAACGCGTACTCGGCCGCCTATCCGTACGAGAGCGTGTACACCTCCGAGCGTCGCCTGATGATGCAGGAGGCGCGCGCCGAAGTGCTGCAGACGCTGCGCGAGAACGGTTTGAAGCGCGGCGCGTGGAACGAGGGCGAGGATCACGTGGCGCTGGAGTTCGAGTTCATGCAACGCATGAGCCTGCGCGCGGCCGAGGCGCTGGCGGCAGGAGATGAGGACGAGGCCGTGGAACAGCTGCGCACTCAGCGAACCTTCCTGCACGACCACCTGCTGAACTGGCTGCCGCTGTTGACCAACGACATGCGGCTGTTCTCGCGCACGTTGTTCTACCAGGGGTTGGCCCAGCTTGCCATGGGCTTCGCCGAGGAAGACGCGTCCGTCCTCGCCGAGCTGCTGGACAGCGTGGAAGCCGCCGCATAGTAGGTTGCCGAAATCTCTCGTTGTTGCCTCCCCGCCGCCGGGCTCGCAGACGATCTGCGGGCCCGGGTTCCTTTCGGGCCCCTCCGTGTAAATTTTTCGACTTCGTGGCAAACCTTTTGGAAAGGGGAAGCCGTTCATCAGGCGTTTTCGTTCCGAAGGGAAT
>NZ_DBFEGU010000279.1:0-8830 GCF_048329335.1 Eggerthella sp.
CCCACGCGCCACATGAAGACGATCGCCGGCAAGCTGGCCGCCCATGCGAACGCCTCCGTCATCACCGACGTCATGTCCTTCGAGAACGGCGCCGTCAGCCTGTACTTCGGCGGCGTGGCCGAGCGCGTGCAGAAGGCCGCAGGCGACGTGGCCATCTACACGGTGGGCGCGGGCGCATTCGAGGGTGCCGAGGCCTCCGGCGCGAACGCCGTCGAGGACGTCGCCTGGGTTGCTCCGGCGACGCCCGTGAAGCTGGTCTCCTCCAAGCCCATCGAGAAGAGCGGCGTGGACCTGAACAAGGCCGACGTCGTCGTGGCCGCCGGCCGCGGCTTCGCCGAGGAGTCCGAGCTCGACCTGGCGCGCGAGCTGTGCGACAAGCTGGGCGCAGGCCTTGCCTGCTCGCGTCCCCTCACCGAGGGCGTGAACTGGCTTCCCACCGAGCTGTACGTGGGCGTGTCCGGCCTCATGCTGTCCCCGAAGGCGTACGTCGCCTGCGGCATCTCCGGCCAGATGCAGCACATGGTGGGCTGCAACCGCGCGGGCACGATGTTCGCCATCAACAAGGACAAGAACGCTCCGGTGTTCAAGCAGTGCGACTACGGCATCGTGGGCGACGTCAAGGACGTCCTGCCGAAGCTGGTCGCGGCGCTGTAAGACCGTTAGACCCGCCCGGGAAGGGGTCGGCAACGCCCAGTCGCTCAGACAGTCCTCGCTTCGCTGCGGAACTCGCTTGGTGGGCGCCGCAGGCCCCTTCCCTTCTTCTGCGCCCTTCGACTCCGCGACATGGCGGCAGGGCGCCCTTACCGTGTTGATGAGAAAAGAGAGAGAGGAGAGGAACGTGTCTGAGACCGATTTCGACATCATCGTCGTGGGCTCGGGGTGCGCGGGCGCGGTGGCGGCCTACACGGCGGCCTCGGCGGGCAAGAGCGTGCTCGTGGTCGAGCGCGGCAACTTCGCCGGCGCGAAGAACATGACCGGCGGGCGCATCTACTCGCACAGCCTGAAGGAGGTGTTCCCGGACTTCGAGTCCGAGGCGCCGCTCGAGCGCAAGATCACCCACGAGCGCATCGCGCTCATGGACCCGGCCTCGCAGATGGCCGTCGACTTCACGAGCCCGGAGCTCGCAGAGGAGGGCAAGGACTCCTACAGCGTCCTGCGCGCGCCCTTCGACCAGTGGCTGGCCTCGAAGGCCGAGGACGCCGGCGCCGAGTACATCTGCGGCATCGCCGTCGAGGAGCTCATCCGCGACGAGAGCGGCAGGGTCGTCGGCGTGCGCGCCGGCGAGGACGAGATCACCGCGCAGGTGACGGTGCTCGCCGAGGGCGTGAACCCCATCCTGTCGGAGAAGTGCCTGGGCAACCCCCGCCCGAAGCCCTCGCAGATGGCCGTCGGCGTCAAGCAGGTGTTCGAGCTGCCCGCCTCCCAGATCGAGGACCGCTTCCTGGTCCCGCAAGGCGAGGGCGCCTCGATGTTGTTTGTCGGCGACTGCACGCACGGCAAGGTCGGCGGCGGCTTCCTGTACACGAACAAGGACTCCATCAGCCTGGGCCTCGTGGCCACGATCTCCACGGCCATGGACGCCTCCAACCCCCACCCCGTCTACCAGATGCTCGAGGACTTCAAGAACCATCCGGCGGTCGCGCCCATCATCCGCGGCGCGAAGGTGGTCGAGCACTCGGGCCACATGGTGCCCGAGGGCGGCTACAACATGATCCCGAAGTACGTGTTCGACGGCTGCCTGGTGGCCGGCGAGACGGCGGGCCTCTGCATGAACATGGGCTACCAGGTGCGCGGCATGGACTTCGCCGTGGCGTCGGGCCGCATGGCGGGCGAGGCCGCGGTCGAGGCCATCGACAAGGGCGACGTGAGCGAGGCGGGCCTGTCCTCCTACAGGACGAAGATGGAGGGCTCCTTCGTCATCCAGGACCTCAAGACCTTCTCCAAGTGGCCCCACGTCATGGAGGGCTGGGACCGCATGTTCACCGAGTACCCGGTCATGGTCAAGGACGTCTTCAACACCATGTTCAGCGTGGACGGAAAACCCCAGAAGCCGCTGATGAAGCGCATGATGCCCATCGTGAAGCAGCGCGGGCTGTTCAAGCTCGCCAAGGAAGTGAGAGGCGCGGTGAAGGCCCTATGAGCGGGATTTGCGACATCACGGTCAACGTCGACGAGTTCCTCGCCATCGACAAGTACGAGGTGGACGAGGAGAGCGCGCACATCGAGCTGGCCGACGACCCCGACATCGAGGAGTTCAAGAAGCTCGTGCGCGTGTGCCCGGCGGCGCTCTACAAGATCGACGAGAACGGGGCGACCAGCTTCGACTACGCCGGCTGCCTGGAGTGCGGCACCTGCCGCATAGCCTGCGGAGACACCATCGTGAAGAAGTGGGAGAACCCCCAGCCCACGATGGGCGTGGAGTACCGCTTCGGGTAAGGAACCGCACGCGCTCTGGACGGAGATCGCCTCAATCAGGGCGCTCCTGAGGGTTCCGGCGTTCAGCGTCGTCGGGGCCCTCAGGTAGGAATCGGCAAGATCGAGGAGTTGCAGTTTATGGAACGTTATCTTCGCGAGGGGTGCTTGAACCATCTCAGCGATCTGCGCGGATTCGATGCCGTGCGCAACGACGAGGTTCGCCCCGGGTTCGTGCGCAACGTGGTAACAGTGCCCGACGGTGCTTCAAATCTATACCGTTGCGCGCACGGGGGCTATCTCATGCAGCTCGTCGACGTGGCGGCGTGCATGGCGGCCTGGTCGCTGGGTAAGCGCGTGGTCACCCAGCAGGTCAGTCTTAATTTCACGCGCAGCGTGAAGCTGGGCGGCTCGATCCGTATAGAGGCTTCCGTCGTCCATGCCGGTGCGACCTCTGTGCTGGTGGAAACGTCCATCAAAGACGAGGATGGTCGCACGTGCCTGTTGTCGACCGCGCTTTTGCATGTGACGGGCACGATCGATCCTGGCGATCCTCTGCCTGAGCCTCTCCTTGGGCGCAATTCCGGTGTCGTGTAGTCGCATCCTCGGCGATGGTAATTCGATTCCATGCACCTCTTCTTTGCGTAGATGGCGAGACATTTACCCAATATGGGCTTTTTGATGGGCTTCTTTCGCTGCTTTTCTCTTGTTTCGTCGACGTGATTCAGCGCATAGGCTACACTCTGCCTGATGTGAACCATCATGGACAGCGAAAGGGGCCGCATCATGGATTTCGATCTCGCACCTGAATACGAGAAGCTTATTGCGACGGTGCGCGAATTCGGCGAGCAGCATTTTACATGTGAGGCTGTTCGCCAGTGGCAACACGATGCCGGTTTGCCCGACGAGGTGGTGCGTGATTTCGTGAACCTCGATTTCAATGGCTTCGGCGTTATTCATCGTCGCGACCATGTGACGTACGACACTATGGCGCAGACGCTTGTTCTGGAGGAGCTCGCCCGTGTTTCGGGGGCGGCTCTGCCGTTCCCGAACGACTTTCTGAACCTTCAAATCATGGAGGAGTTCGCCGGGTCCGGGCAGTTTGAGTTCGTTCGAACGGGGTACCAGACCGAAGGGCGGTTGGCGTTCGCCCTTGCTATATCCGAGCCCGAGGGCGGTTCGGACACCATGAGTATGCGCACGTCTGCTCGCACCATCGACGGACGGCTGGTTCTCAACGGAACGAAGACATTCGTGAACAACGGGGAGTACGCGCCTTATTTGCTCGTTGCGGCCATCGATCGGGATGCGTCGACGGGAAAGCATCCGGCGCTGTCGTTTTGGCTCGTTCCTCATGATCTGCCCGGTATCAAGGTGTATCCGGTTCAGAAGATTGGCCAATCCATACTGCCGTTTTCCACCGTCGTGTTCGAGAACGTCCGCTTGGACGAGCCGTACCGTTTGCACGGAAAGCAGGCCGGGTTTCCGCAGCTGTTCCATCTATTCGAGATCGGCAGGCTGTTCTCGTGCGCCACGGCGCTCGGTCTGGCGCAAGCCGCCATGGAGGATGCGGTAGCCTATGCGCGCACGCGCACGGCCTTCGGAACCCAGATCGCGAATTTCCAGCAGATCGAGCAGATGCTCACGGACATGGAGGTCAAGCTAGACAACATGCGCAACTCCGTGTACAAGAACGCGTGGAAACTCGACCGCGGTTGCGGTGACCGCCTGGGCGTGGCTTTGATGAAGCGTTACGTGCCCGAAGCCGCCACGGAGGTTGCGAGCGACGCGATGCAGATATTCGGAGGTCGCGGGTACACGCGAAACGAGCGCGTCTCGTCCATATGGCAGGACTGCCGAGGCTTCCAGATGGCCGAGGGGACCGACCAGATCATGGTGTACGTCGCGGCACCGCTCATCATGGAGAAGTACGCGTAGGGCGCGTTCGCGAAGTCGTTCTTGGCCCCTGCGTCGCAAAACCGAAAAAGAGCCCTGCCGATCACAAGACCCGAAGTCGGCGGGGCTCTTTTTCGTTCGGTCGTCTATCGACTCGCTCTGCACTCATGCAAAGTACGAATGTTTACCCATATAGGTCAAACTGTTGGTCCCATTTTCGTAACCAAGGTCTTATCTTGTGACTCAAGGGTTCGTTCTCAGTGCGTTCATTACCAGATCTCGTTCGGCTGTGTGCACCTGCTTATCGTGGACGTCGCGGAAAGCGATGGCGGGGTGCGGATAGCCGAGCGAACCAAGAAGGAGGATTTCCCTTGAGTACTGCAACGCAAAAGGCCAAGATGAGCTCACGGCATGTGCTGCTCATCATCACCGGCATCATGCTCACCTTCGGGTGCTCGGCGCTCACGTTTTCGACGTGGACGAACTTCCAGCCGGTCGTGTCGGAGGCCATGGGCATGGTTACCTCCACTGGCGCGATCGATACGGCTCCCTTCGCGCTCTACATCACCGTTCTGTATCTGACGATGACCGTGGTGTCCCCGATGGCGGGCAAGCTTATTCAGAAGATGGACATTCGCATCATACTGAGCGTGTCTGCCGCGTTGGTGGGCATCGCGTTCATCCTTATGAGCATTTACACCGAGATCTGGCAGTTCTACATCTCTGGCGTGCTTCTGGGCTTGGGCGAAATCTCCATCCTGTGGCTCGCTATCCCTACGCTCATGAACCGCTGGTTCAAGAAGAGCGCCGGTTTCTTCATCGGTATCTGCATGGCTATGACGGGCGTCGGTGGCGCTATCTGGAACTCGTTGTTCACCGCGCTGAACTCTAGCGGCACGTCGTATCAGACCATCTATCTGATTTGGGGAATCGTGGCGCTGGCTACTTCGCTTCCGTTCACCTTGTTCTGCATCCGCTCTACGCCCGAGGAAGTGGGCCTGCAGCCCTACGGCGCCGAGATCGCCGAGGACGGCACGGTAGAGAAGGCGAAGGGCCTGTCTGCTTCCAAAGCCATGAAGAGCCCCGTGTTCTACGCTGTGTTCATCTATGCGGGCATCATCAACTTCCTGACCATCATCGCGCCGCAGTTCCCGTCCTACATGCGCTCGCTGGGTGCGGCGGGCACTGTTGCCTACGACGTGGCCGTGGTCGGCGGCGTCATGTCCGTTGCCGTCATGGTCGCCCAGGCGATCTCCAAGGTGGCCATGGGCGGTTTCGCTGACAAGAATGCCAAGGTCACGATGATCACCGCGTTCGTCGCGGGCGTTGCGGGCATCTTGCTGGTGTGGCTGGGGGTTCAGTCCGAGATCGCTCTGTACGCCGGTGCCTGCATCTACGGCTTCTTCTTTGCCAGCGCCGTGGTGCTGTGCCCCATCGTGGTGCGCCAGGTGTTCGGCACTCGCGAATACTCCGAGATCTACTCTCGCGTGTCCGTGTTCGTCAACCTCATGGGCGCTTTCGGTGCCACTATCTGGGCGTTCCTCGGTTCGAATTTCGGTTACGACAGCGTGTTCATCGTCGGTATCGTCGGCCAGGTGGTCGTGCTGCTGTGCGGTCTGTACGCCTTCGGCAAGCAGAAGAGCGTCCAGGCTCAGTGGACCGAATAACGGTTCTTGCAATAGCGTGACTCAAGTGCTTCGATCCCGCCTGTCAACAGGCGGGATCGTTTTTTCGGTGATATAATACTGCCAAGGGGTTTTCTTGAATCATGGATACGGGGCCTACTACGGGGAGGTGCGTTTTCGTGTGCGATTTGCTAGGTAGAGCTGTCGGCCGACGAACGGAGCGCGCATGAACCTTTCTCAGCTGTATTACTTCGCCAAGCTGTCCGAGATGCAGCATTACGCGAACGCTGCCAAAGAGCTTTACATCACCCAGCCTTCGCTTTCTCACGCTATTAAATCGCTCGAGGCCGAATTGGGGGCTCCCTTGTTCGAGAGGGAAGGGCGTCGCATGAAGCTCACGCCGCTCGGTCGCGCTTTTGCCGAACACGTCAAGCGCGGCTTGCGCGAGATCGACAAAGGGGTGGCTCTGGCGCAGGAGTACAACGGCAAGTTGAGCGGTACGGTGAACATCGGCGCCATTTACACGGTGCAGGGCGATTATTTACCCATGTTGTTGCGCGACTACCATGCCCAATACGGGCAAACGGTGAAGTTCAACCTGTTTCAGGGGTTTTCGACGCCGTTGGTGGAGGCGCTCGAACGCGACGAATACGACGTGGCGTTCACGGCCAAGGTTCCCAACAAGCCCGATCTATGCTTCGAGCACGTGGTGTCCCATCAGCTGGTTGCCTTCGTTGCACCGTCGAATCCTATCGCTCATCTGAAAAGCGTCTCGCTGGGGGATTTGCGCGGGCGCTTGGTGTACACCTATCGCCGCGGAACGCCCATAGGCGAGAACGTCAACGACGCGTTGGAGGAGTTCGGCGTGTCGGCCGTGCAGGAATATGAGGATGAGATCTCGTTGGGGGGCATGGTTCAGGCCGATCCGCGCGCCGTTGGCTTGGCTACGCTGTCTATCGGCCTGAAGTCGTTCAGCGATATCGTTATCATTCCCATAGAGGACATCCCGCAGGATTTTCACCGCATCTATATGGTGTATAAACGCGATGCGTTCAGAAGCCGCGCTGTAGAGAGCTTCATCGAGTTCACGTCGGACTACGTGCCCCCTAAGGGCGCGATTCCCAGTACGGGGACATTCTCGTAAGGGGGAGGCGGACGATGAGGGACGTGAGGGGCGCGCCATTTTGATCGGACGTGCGGTGGGTTCCGTCTTGCATGTCCTCGACGCCTACGTAGAAGACGAACCCGCGTTTGCACATGAACGTGCATTCCAGGCAGACGTCCTTGTCGCAATACACGTACGCGTCCTCGTCGGCCAAGGCGAACAGCAAAGGAGAGCGCTTCTTCGGCAGGACGTACTTCAGCTGCGAACCGGTGAACGTCTTCAAAGCTATCCACTGAATGCGGAAGCGGTCGTCGCTGATGCGCCACGAGCATTCCACGGCGTTGCTGTTGAATCCCCCGAGGATGCGGTAATCGAACTCGATGCCCTCGGGCAGCGCATCGAGTTCCGTTAGCTCCATGCGCTCAAGCGCGCTCCCGCAGCATGTCGGGAGGGCCTGCATGTCGTGCGCATAGGGGGGCTCGGCCATCGGATTGCGCAGGCCGTCCGAAAACGATCCCGGGAGGCTGCCTGCGATTCCCTGAAGCACGCGCCCGCATTCGGGGCAGCGATAGAAGGGGAGGTCGTCGTCGGCGATGCGGGGCTTCCATGTGGCACGCGTGCGTGTGACGCTGTACTTTTGCTCGATCATCGTTCGTCCCTTTCAGGCTGCGTGCTTGCAAGCGAGCTGTCGCGTAGGGCGCGCTCGTTCGATAGCAGGCGTTCGGCGAGGATATCGGATAGCCAGTTGCGTTTGACTTTCCCGCTTTCGGTCATCGGGATGCGATCGACGTATTCGATGCGTTCTGGCCAAAGGCGTTTTTGCACGTTGCGGCCTTTTAGGAAGTCCGCAACGTCGGTCACGCTGGGACGCGCCTCGCCGGACGCGACGGCGAACAGGCAAATGCGCTCACCGAGTCGCGGATCGGGCATGCCGATGGTTGCATGGCTTCCGATGCCGGGACATCCGGTTACCGCTTCGTCCACTTCGGCGGCGCTGATGTTCTCACCGCCTCGGATGATGATCTCCTTGCGCCTGCCGTTGATTCGGATGCGTCCGCGATCGTCCATCGAGCACAGGTCGCCGCTTGCGAACCAGCCGTCCGAGCTGAGCGCTTCGTCGGTTGCTTCAGGATTGCCGAGGTAGCCCACGAACACGTTCGGTCCGCGCGAGAGCTCTTCGCCTTGCATGCCGGTCGGTACGTCGCGGCCCTGCTCGTCCACCACGCGCACTTCGATCCCTTTGAAGGGGCGTCCTGAGAACTTCCCGTTCCAGCCGAGCGCGTAGGCGGGCGGAACGTACACATGCGGGCAGCTTTCGGTGGACCCGTACACTTCACATAGTACGATGCCCTTCTCCCGTGCCCTGTGAACCATCGTTCCGGGGACGGGGGCTCCGCCGCACAGATAGAAGCGCAGCTTCGTCGGGCGCTTGCCCGTGCGCTCCATTGCTCCCAGCAAGTCGTAGATGAAAGGCGTGGCGCCCATGGACCAGGTGACACCTTCGACGTTCATGAGGTCGATCGCGCTTTCGGCGTCGAATTTTTCTTGCAGTACGGCTTTTCCTCCCAGCAGCAGGGGGGAAAGCAGGCCGTGGTTGAAGCCGGTGGCGTGATTGAGCGGCGCAGGCATGAACATGACATCGTCGGACGTGAGCTCCAGCTCTTCGGTGAACGCTCGTTCCGAGAACAGCAGGTTGTTGTGCGTGAGAAGGACGGCTTTCGGGTTGCCCGTCGTACCCGACGTAGCGAGGATGAGGGCGGCGTCGTCGGCTGTCGTGCGCTGAGGCTTCTCT
>NZ_DBFEGU010000280.1:0-6725 GCF_048329335.1 Eggerthella sp.
GAGCCCTCCCCCGCTCCCGACGCCTTCGCGCCCGAAGTCGTCACGTCTACGCCAACGCCGCAAGCGAAGAAGCTGGCCCGGACGGGCGACCCCGTCGCCATCGGTGGCATCGTCGTCGGCGTCGCCGCCACCGCCGGAGCCGCCATCTGCGTGGCCCGCAGCCTCATCAAAGGCGAGTTGAGCGAGGAAGAGTAGCCCCCCCCCATGGTGCGGCGACAGCGCACGGGCTCGCAGGCACGCAGACATCGCAGACTCGTGCGTCTCTCGCCGCACCGATCATATGCAGCGCGTTTTGCGATTCGACGCGAGTCCGGCTTGCGCTTCGTCCGGCCCCGCGAGTCGACTCGTCAAACGCGCAGCGTTCCACGAGGTAGGGAGTACACACGAGCCCGTGACGCAGAAAACCGCTCCGCATGGCAGAAACGAAGCGGTTTGGTAATCCCATAGGCTCCGATCCCGCCCGGTCGGAGCCATGGTTCGACCTTCACAGGTAAAAACGACCCGAAAACGCCTGGTCGGCGAAAACCTGCAAACTTGTTCACATGAATCATGTTTACCAAACCGCCCCGTTTCTGCCACGGGTACCGGCTTTCGTCGTCACGGGCGAGAGAGGGAAGCCGCACCGTCCCAGCCGATGCTGGGCACGCAACGCCAGAGAGAATCAGAAAGCGCGTTCCCAGAGGCCGGACTTGCCGCCTTCTTTCTTGAGCAGGCGCACGTCCATGATCTCCATGCCGCGGTCGACGGCCTTGCACATGTCGTAGACGGTGAGGCACGCCACGCTGGCGGCGGTGAGTGCCTCCATCTCGATGCCGGTCTTGCCGGTGACGCCGCAGGTGGTGGTCACATGGATGCCCACGAGGCCGTCGGGGCGCTCGCCTTCGGCCACGGGCGCGCACTCCACCTTCGCCTTCGTGATGTTGAGCGGGTGGCACATGGGAATGAGCGTGCTCGTCTGCTTGGCGGCCATGACGCCGGCCACGCGGGCGCACGCCAGCACGTCGCCCTTCGACGCCTTGCCCTCCACGATGAGCGCGAGCGTTTCGGGATGCATGGCGATGAAGCCCTCGGCCACGGCGACGCGCTCGGTGTCGGCCTTCTGCGACACGTCCACCATGCGCACGTCGCCCTGCTCGTCGATATGGGTCAGCTGTTGCTCGGTCATGGGTGTCTCCTTGGTTCGGTATCTTGCAGGTTGGAAGGTCGCAGGTTGGCGTAGTAAGCCAGCGAGAAGGGACGAGGTGCGTCGAATTCGGGGGATCGCAAGGGCGAAGCGTACTTCGGTACGCGAGCCCTTGGGATCGCGCGAAGGCGGCACGCCTCGTCCCTTCGCCCCCCCTTCGGGGACTTGCTCCTCGGCGCAGCGTCGGCAGGTTCCGCTTGCCGTAGGCAAGCGGAACCTCTTAGCCGCCGATTTGCGACATGCCGCGTTCGGTGCCTACTTTGTCGTGATGCTCGTCGGGCTTCGCCCCCAAGGCCTCGGCGAACACGGCGCGCACCGCCTGGTTGTCTCCGGCGCGCAGCGCGGTGCGTACGTCGTACTCGTCGTCCGAGAACAGGCACGGGCGCAGCTTGCCGTCGGCCGTCAACCGCAGTCGGTTGCATTCGCTGCAGAAGTGACGCGACAGCGGGCTGATGAAGCCCACCGTGCCCTGCGCGTTCGGGAACTCGAAGTAGCGCGCGGGCCCCCACCCGAGCGGGCGGTCGTTGCCGGCCGGCACCAGCTCGTCCATCCCCGCGGCGCGGGCGCGCTCGTTGATGGTCTCGAACAGCTCCTCGCTGGGCACGACGTCGTCCTTGCCCCAGCCGCAGCCGTGGCTGCCGGAGCTCTCGCCCACGGGCATGTACTCGATGAACCGCACGTGCAGAGGGCGATCGATGGACAGCTTCGCGAACGCGAGGTAGTCCTGGTCGAGGCTGCGCACGGCCACCGCGTTGATCTTCACGGGGTTGAAGCCGGCCGCCAACGCGGCATCGATTCCATCGAGGGTCTGCTGCAGCTCGCCGCGGCGCGTGATCTGCTTGAACTGCTCGGGATCGAGCGTATCGAGCGAGATGTTCACGCGCGACAGGCCCGCCTCCTTGAGGTCGGCCGCCATCTTCGGCAGCAGCACGCCGTTCGTGGTCATCGATACGTTCTCGATGCCGGGCGTATGCGCGATAGCGCGCACGAGATCCACCACGCCGAGGCGCACGAGAGGCTCGCCGCCCGTCAGGCGGATGCTGCGGATGCCCATGCCCGCCGCCACGCGCACCGCCTCCTCGATCTCCTCGATGCGCAGGATGTCCTCGTGCGCGAGCGATTGCACGCCTTCTTCGGGCATGCAGTAGATGCAGCGGAAATTGCAGCGGTCGGTGAGCGATATGCGTAAATAGTCGATGGTACGACCATGGCTGTCTTTCACAGGACGCACTCCCTTCTCGTCTGAGGATACAGTATAGGCCATCCTCGGATCACCGCATGGCGCAATATCGCGAAAGGATCGGCGCGCGCTGAATACACGGGCGAAGCGCGTTAGAGCGTGGGTCACCGAGCCGCTCCTCGCCACCGTTACCTGCGCGCGAGGGCGTCTCTAGCGCGACACGAGGTACACCTTGTCCGGGGGGATGCGAATCCACAGCTCTTCGCCCTCGTGCGGCAGCTCGTCGACGGGCACGGCCAGCTTGTCGACGCGCCAGAACAGGTGCTGGTGCAGATACTTCATCTCGTCGTCCGTGCGCGACACCGTGGGAGCCTCGCTCTCGTCGCGATCGAGAAAGCCCAGCAGCACCGTGCGCTCGA
The DNA here is from genome assembly GCF_048329335.1 of Eggerthella sp. NCBI lineage: Bacteria > Bacillati > Actinomycetota > Coriobacteriia > Eggerthellales > Eggerthellaceae > Eggerthella > Eggerthella sp. The sequence continues at coordinate 2,783 of NZ_DBFEGU010000280.1, forward strand.
AGCGCGAGTCGCTGACGCGATCCACGCGCACGCGGTAGCAGTTCTCGCCAGGGCCGTCGACGCGTTGCAGGAAGAACGCGCGCACGCCGAGCGCCTTCACGTCCTCGGGCACCGCCGCGCTCGTCGCGGCCTCGATGCCCCACTTCGGCAAACGCACGCTACGCTCGCCCGCGCGAACAGCCGCCGTGGCGTTCTTGCAGCCCGACAGCTTCACGCCGGCCAGCGACTGCGGACGGTTCACCAGGTCGTCGCCCGTGCCCGTCTCGGTGATGCGCCCGGCCTCCACCACCGCGATGCGGTCGCAGAAGCGCAGCGCCTCGTCGATGTCGTGGCTGACGTACAGCACCGTGCCGTGGAACGCATCGAACAGGCTGACCAGGTTCTGCTCCAGCACGCTCTTCAAGTGCGCGTCGAGAGCCGAGAACGGCTCGTCCAGCATGAGGATGCCCGGACGCGCCGCCAGCATGCGGGCGAGCGCCACGCGCTGCTGCTGGCCGCCCGACAGCTGAGCCGGATAGCGCCGGTCGAACCCTTCCAGCCCGAAACGCTTGAGCTCTGCGGCCACCAGCGCGTCGCGGTCGGCCTTCGACGCCTCGCGCCCGATGCCCGCGGCCACGTTCTCGGCCACCGTCAGATTCGGGAACAGCATGTAGCTCTGGAACAGCAGCGCCGTCTTGCGCTGCTGCGGCGTGAGGTTGATCTTCCGCTCGGAATCGAAGAACACCCGATCGTTCACCACGATGCGTCCCTCGTCAGGCGTCTCGATGCCAGCGATGCAGCGCATGGTAAGGCTCTTCCCGCATCCCGATGCGCCCAAAAACCCCAGCGTCTCGTCCCCTGCCTCGAACGCCACGTCCAACGTGAACGACGAGAACGACTTGCGTATGTTGACTTCGAGACTCATTTCGGCAATTCCTTCCCAAAGACACTCGGCTTGCGCCGCGCGGGATCCTTCGACTCCGCGCTGCGCGCTGCGCTCAGGATGGCAGGGCTCATTACGCTTCCATCCCCCTGCGATAGCTCGTGGTGCGCCTGCTCCACAGATTGATGAACAGGATGACCACGAAGCTGAACGCCATGATGACAACCGTCCAGAAAATGGCCACGTCGGTGTTGCCGTTCATCCACTCGAAGTAGATGGCGATGGGGATGGTACGCGTGATTCCCAGGTAGTTGCCGGCCAGAAACAGCGTCGCACCGAACTCGCCGAGGGCGCGCGCGAACGACAGCACGGTGCCCGCCGCGATGGACGACCACGACAGCGGCAGCATCAGCTTGAAGAATATCTTCGCGTTGCTCCAGCCCAACGTGCGGGCCGCGTCCAGCATGTTCGGATCGAGGTTCTCGAACGCGCCACGCGCGCTGCGGTACATCAGCGGGAACGCCACCACCACGGCCGCCAGCACGGTGGCCTGCCAGCTGAATATCAGCGGGAAGCCGATGTCGATGAACCACTGCCCCACCGCGGTGTTCTTGCCGAACGCCAGCAGCAGCAGAAAGCCGCACACCGTGGGCGGCAGTACCATGGGGATGGTGAAGATGGAATCGGCGATATCCTGCGCCCGCGCGGGGATGCGCAGGCTGAAGTACGCGGCCAAAAGCCCCAGGACGAAGATGAACACGATAGCCGTGAGCGTCGTCTTCAGCGTCACCCACAAGGGACTGTAGTCGATGCCCTTCAAGAACGACGCCAACGCCTCGAAGCCCTCGGGGGCCCCGATCACGCTCACCTGGTCGGCAGACGCGAGCGTGGCGAAGTCGGCATGGGTGAGCCGCACATAGGAGGGATACGACGCTTGCGTCACGTCGGAGCCGTCTGCACCGACGACGCAGACGTAGAACTCGCCGGGCTTGAGCTCCTGGTCGAACTTGTAGACCACGCCGTCCCGCTCGAACTCAGGCTCTCCGGTGAACGCCCACTCTCCCTCGGCGGACAGCGTCGCGCCGCCCTTCGAATTCTGCGCGTCGAGAGCCACGAGCAACTGCTTGAGGAAACCTCGGCTCTCGGACGATTCGGCGTCGAATCCCACGGCCTGCGCAGTCTCGGACGGCACGTGGACCACGGTGAGCTCGTCGGTGGCGACAACCGCGAGACTACCCGACTCGTCCGAGACGAAATAGCGGTAACCTGCATAGACGCCGTTCACGTCGCTGTTGCTGCCCACCTGGGAACGCGAGAAATCCTCGAGCGCGAAGGGGCTGCCTTCGACCGAAGCCGATTTCCCATCGGCGGCGATGTTCACGGCATCGTCGATCGCCGTGTCCTCCTGCGCCGATTGCGCCGATGTGCCACCCGCTGCCGCATTCGGCGCGTCGAGATCGCCTTCTTCATCGGCGCCAGCAAGGGCGGTGCCGGGGATGAAAGCGATCGCCATTGCCAAAGCGCATGAGACGATCGGCATCGCAGCGCGAGAGAAGACGCCAACGATGCGGTCGATTAGAGTGTTGTCCATAAGATCGTCCTTGTCGCACGGAAAGGATGGGCGTGTACGATCCCATCCTTTCCTTGTCACTATACCGTATGTGCGCCTAGTCTAGGAAACCAGCTCGAAGCCCCACTCCTGCCAAAGCTTCTTGGCATCGGCGTTGGTGGTAGCCCACTCGATGAACTCGTTTGCAGCCTCGGCCTGCGTGGAGTCCTTGCAGATGGCAGCCGGGTAGATGATGTTCTTGTGCGTGTCGTCCGGGACGACGCCGATAACCTTCACGCCGCCGAAGCGGTACACGTCGGAGCTGTACACGAACGCCACGTCCACGGCTCCGGACTGCGCCTGCTTGCACACGTTGCCCACGGAACTCTGCAAGTTCACCTTGCCCTCCAGCGGCGTGCCGTCGTAGGAGCCGTCGGTGCCGGCGCTGTCCTTGCCGGTCTTGCCGTCGGCGTCGATGAAGCAACCGACGGTGGAAAGCGCCTGATTGGTGTAGTTGCCGGCCGGCACAGAGGCATCGCCCACAGCCACTGTGTAATCGCCGGTGGCAAGGTCGTCCAGCGTGAAGCTCTGATCAGCGTACTTGGCGGCAAGCTCGGAATCCTCGCCGGCAACCATCACGAGGTCGTTCTTGAACATGTCGAAGCGAGTCGCCTCGTCGACATAGCCCTTCTCCACGGCATCGTCCATCTTGCCCTTGGAGGCGGAGATCAGCACGTCGGCGTACGCGCCGCCGGCAAGCTGCTCGTTCAGCTCGCCCGAAGACAGATACTGCGTGTCCTTGAACGTCACCCAGGTATGATCCTGCGTGTACAGCTCCTGTACGGCGTCCATGGCCTTCGACAGCGAGTTCGCGGCGAACAGCTGCAGCTCCACGGCCTCGTGGCTCTCCGACTTGGCCTGCTCTTCGGCGGGCTTCTGCGTCTCGCCGGCTTGTTGCTCGGTATTCGACGAGCAGCCGATCAGGGCGAACGCCCCTACCATGGCAAACGCGCACACGGACGCGAGCATGATGCGAATGTGCTTCTTCATTGAGTACCTTCCCTCGTTCTCTCGATCTTCGACGTTCGAACCCATGACGAGACGCACAGCCCCCTCGTATCCGAACTGCACCCATACTATTCTTTTCAACGATTATAGTCAAACTCGAATATATCTCGGCAAGTATGTTTTCGGATAGAAATAACCTTTTATCCGAACAGAACGTTAGCGAGCCACCAAATCCACCACGCGGGTGGCGATGCGCTCGGTGAGCGCGTGCGAATGGGACACGAACACGAGGCCGATGCCGCGAGCCTGCGTTTCCGCCACGAGAAAACGCCAGATCTGCGCCTGAGTGACGGCGTCCAGCATGGTGGACACCTCGTCAGCCACAAGGTAGCGCGGGTTCGCCGCCAGCGCGCGGGCGATGCAGAAGCGCTGCAGCTCGCCGCCCGACAGCTCGTGCGGGAAACGCGCGAGCCACCGTTTCTGGATGCCCAGGTCGTCCAGCAAGCGCTGAGGCACCTCTCCTG
>NZ_DBFEGU010000281.1:0-1092 GCF_048329335.1 Eggerthella sp.
ACCAGCCTCTTGGCCGCCCTCATGGCCGCGCCCAGGGTCTCGAAGTCGCCCTTCTCGTCGTCGCCGCATGAGCAGTCGGTCGAGACGACCGAGAAGCGCAAGGCCTCGGCGCCGCCGACCTTCACGCGCTCGCCGAGGCCTTGCGTCTTGAGGTACATGCTGATGTAGTCGTTGCGGTAGAACTCGGGGCAGGCGTCGATGCCGGCCTCGTCGGCCTCGTCGGTGAGCATATCGACCGCCGCGAGCACGGTGTCGCGCGCGCGGTAGCGCTCGCCCTTGTCCTGGCTCCAGCTCGTCGGGATGTCATACGGGTTGAGCCCGTCGCATCGCACCGCGCAGCTGAACTTATTGGGGTAGGCCGCTATCAGCTCGTCGGCCGCGCCGTAGTCCCAGAGGATATCGCTGTAGAAGTCGTCGAGCGTGCCGTCCTCGTCGATGCGGAAGGCGTCGACGGCGAAGCCGAGGCCCGACAGCGAGAGCGCATCGTCGAACAGCCGCGAGTAGAAGAAGCCGATGGGCTTGCCGGGCTCCTTGACGACCCAGGTGGCCGAATCGCAAAGGCAGTGGACCCAGTTGAAGTCCGGGTCGCTACAGGTCTTGAACATGGTGGCCTCCCTGGCCGTTGTCTCGTCTGAAATGTCTAGCCCATGTGCGCGCCGTGCGAGGCCTTGGGGAGATGGTGCGTGGGCACGTTCGCCGTGGCGTCGGCGCAGTGCTTGGCGGCCGCCGCCACCGAGCGCGGGTCCTTGGCGGCCGCCGCCTTGATCTCCTCATAGCCCTTGCCCATGAGCTCGGCGGCGTCGCGCACGGCGTCCGAGATGCCCTGCGCCGCGGCGGACAGCACGAACGGCACGCACTTCACCTTGTCGGCGAACGCCCGTCCGCGCGCCGAGATGTTCTGGGCCGCGCGGGTGCATGCGGCCTGGACGGCTTTGATGTCGCGGGACATGAACTCGAGGCAGGTCTGCACCTTCGCGGATCCGGCGGCGGCCAGCTCGCTGAACTTGTAGCGGATGCCGGTGCGGTCGAGCTCGCGGCTGAACTCGGCGACCTCCTCGCTGTTCTCCTCGATCGTGCCGTCCATGAGGGGCA
>NZ_DBFEGU010000282.1:0-2650 GCF_048329335.1 Eggerthella sp.
CCGATGAGGGCAAGACCGATGAGGGCAAGGCCGACGACTCCGGCGGCAAGGCCGATTCCAAGAAGAACGACTCGAAGGGCGGCACGGCATCGCAGGCGTCAGGCGGCTCCTCGTCGTCCGGGCCCTCCCCTGCGCAACCCCAGAAGAAGTGGGTACCCGAGCAGGGCCACTGGGAGACCGACTACGGCCAGGTCTGGGTACCGAACGTGGTGTATGTGCGCCATGAGCGCTACTGGGTCAACCATGGCGGAACGAAAGTCGGACCGTTTGACAGCAAGGCTGCCGCGTGGACGTGGTGCGATAACGATGTCGACAATGGCGGCATCGGCGGCTCCGTGATCGACGACTCCTACACCACCAGCGAGGACCAGGGGCATTACGAGCAGCAGGCAACCGGCAAGCACTGGGTCGTCGACGTGGCCGGCCACTGGGAGTAGGGATTGCCTTCAGGCGGTATCGCACGCTTGGGGCTCCCGTGCTGTAAAATGACGACACCGATACAACCGGCAATGCGAGGATTGGAGCCAGAAGATGAACAGTAGAACGCCCGAGCTCTCGCGGCTCACCCTCATGTGCCGCGACCACGAGGTCGCCGAGTTCACCTGGAACCATGACCGCCAGACCGTGACCGGCAAGACCCATATCATCGATGCGGCCCATGCCCCCCTGATGTCGACCGACCCGTCGGGAAACATCACCAGGGACAGGCTCTCGAGCTGGTTCAAGAACAGGGGCATACCGGATTTCCGGCCCGATGCCGTCGAGCGCCTGCGCGCAGTCGGCTTCCCGTCGGCCGCATCCCTCATGGCCTCCGGCTTCGGGACCTCTCTCTCCGATCAATACTGGATCCGCCCCGCCGGGTCGACTTCGACATGGCGCGACGTCAACTGCTTCGAGAACGATTTCAACGAAGAGCTCGGCGAGCTGCTGCTGCCGCACGACGCCTCATCGGTACCCTCGCTCATCGAGAAGATCAAGGGCAATGCGGACATCCTCGCGTCCTCGCCCGATGCGGCACTGAACGGCAACCTCCCGAAGCGCTGGACGGTCGAGGACGGCCGCCGGGTGCTCGTCAAAGCCGGTCGGCCATCCAATAGGTTCCAGGAACCGTTCAACGAGAAGATCGCCAGCGTGCTGTGCTCGCGTCTGCTCGATGACAGAGACTTCGTAGCCTACAGCCTCGAAGACGGCGGATTTATGAAGTGGGCGTCTCGCTGCGAGACCATGACCGACCAGTTCACCGAGTTCGTCCCAGCCTACGCGCTCCTGTGCTCATCGAAGCGGCCTTCCGATCTCGGCCTGCATGGTTTCTATATCGGGACCTGCGCCGCCCACGGACTCGAAGTTCGCGAGGATATCGAGAAGATGCTGACCATCGACTACCTCATGGCAAACTTCGACAGACATTGGAACAACTTCGGCATCCTGATAGACACGGAGAGCAGGGAATGGCTCCGTACCGCACCCGTATTCGATACCGGCGAGGCGCTTTGGTGCGATCTCGATATGTCGCAGAGGTTCGTAGGCTACACGACGCCGCGTGCCGGGATGATGCGTCCGTTCGCCCGTAGGATTGACGACCAGCTCGACAGGTATTGCCGCGACCTCTCGTGGTTCGATCCGTCTGCTCTCAAGGGCTTTTCCGACCAGGCCTGCGATATCCTCCTCGGCAACCCCTTCGTCGCCAACGAGCCGGGCAGGATCGACAAAATCAAGGAAGCCATCGACCTTCGCGCCATGATGCTTACCCGGCACGCCCGCGAGGTCAGGCGCGAGCGGGGTTTCACCGTCCCCGTCCCGCATACCGATTCCATGGCCCAGGCCTCCGCACGGAAGAAGTGCCACCGGTAATTCCCAAAAATCGAGCATCGTGCCCGCATATCGGTATGAAACGCTTCCCGATTGGGAAAAAGGGTTACAAACTTCGGCCCGCGGCCATACCGTGGTCGAATACCCCTCACCGCTTCTCACCGAAAGGGCCTCTCAATGGGAAATATGAAATTCGACGGCGCGGACGTCACCTTCGAGCTCGACGGCTACGACGCCCTGGTCGAGCGCGTCCGCTCCAAGAAGGTCAACTGCAAGATCAACCCCTCCGACCTCCCCAGGCTCTACGCCGTCATGGATGCCGAGCTCGAGGGCAACGAAGAGCTCGCCGCGGCATTCGCCGAGGCGCAGGAGGCGGCGTTCGGCGAAGCCGTGCTCACCGTCTGGGCCGAGCGCATCAAGAGCTTCAAGGACTCCTTCATCCCGGTGTTCGGCGATGCCTGCAAGGACGCCGCGTGCCGCTTCGGCTTCTCCAAGGACGGCAACAACACCTTCAAGTCCGCGGTCGACGCCTTCGCGGCCAACATCTGCGACCTCTACGGCGCCGCACCCCAGATCGTCGACGGCTTCTGCGAGTTCCTGGCGCGAAACGCCTGCCTCGAGTTCGACGGCTACGCCGCCGACATGCCCGTCCCCTGCCAGCTCTACGTGGCCGAGGGAATCTCGAAGATGGCCTACCAGCAGGCCATGAACAGCGTCCGCGGGTTCAAGCTCGACACGGACGCGTCCGTCGAGTTCGCCGACAAGTTCATCAACGACAACGTCACGACCCCCGACAGCTTCATCCACCTGAACGACGCCTGCATCGCGATCGAGAACGTCA
>NZ_DBFEGU010000283.1:0-30757 GCF_048329335.1 Eggerthella sp.
GCTCGACACCTACCAGCGCATGGAGGCGCCCGACTGGGGCCCCGGCCTCGAAGGCCTCGACATGGATCACATCGTGACGTACGTGAAGCCCGCCACCGACCAGCAGGCCGATTGGGAAAGCCTCCCCGACGATGTGAAGAACACGTTCGACCGGCTGGGCATCCCTGAGGCCGAGCGCGCCTACCTGGCCGGCGTCGGCGCGCAGTACGACTCCGAGCTGGTGTACCACAACATGCAGAAAACGGCTGCCGACATGGGGATCGTCTATTCCGGCATCGAGGAGGCGCTGCGCGAGCCGAAGTGGGAGGCGCTCATCCGAGAGAAGTTCATGACGCTGATCCCGCCCACCGACCACAAGTTCGCCGCGCTTCACGGCGCGGTGTGGAGCGGCGGCTCGTTCGTCTACGTGCCGAAGGGCGTGAAGCTGGACTTCCCCCTGCAAAGCTACTTCCGCCTGAACGCGAAGGGCGCAGGACAGTTCGAGCACACGCTGATCATCGTGGAGGACGACGCCAGCCTGCACTTCATCGAAGGCTGTTCGGCGCCGAAGTACAACGTGGCGAACCTGCACGCCGGAGCCGTGGAGCTGTTCGTGGGCAAGCGCGCGTCCTTGCGCTATTCCACGATCGAGAACTGGTCGAAGAACATGTACAACCTCAACACGAAGCGCGCCGTGGTGCAGGAGGGCGGCGCCGTCGAGTGGATCAGCGGGTCGTTCGGCAGCCACGTGGGCTACCTCTACCCCATGTCCATCCTGGCCGGGCGCAAGTCGACCAGCAGCTTCACCGGCATCACGTTCGCCGGCGCGGGCCAGAACCTCGACACCGGCTGCAAGGTGGTGCTGGCCGCGCCCGACACGTCGGCCACCGTGGAGACGAAGTCCATCTCGAAGGGCGGCGGCGCCTCCACGTTCCGCTCGTCCATCGTGGCCACCGAGAACGCGCGGGGCGCGGCCGCCAGCGTGTCGTGCCAGTCGCTTATGCTGGACGACATCAGCCGGTCGGACACCATCCCGGCCATGGACATCCGCTGCAAGCACGTGGACATCGGCCACGAGGCCACCATCGGGCGCATCGGCGACGATAAGGTGTTCTACCTGATGAGCCGCGGCGTGTCGGAGGAAGAGGCGCGCACGATGATCGTGAACGGCTTCGCCGACCCCGTGTCGAAGGAACTGCCGCTGGAGTACGCCGTGGAGATGAACAACCTGATCAAGCTAGAAATGGAAGGGGCCATCGGATAATGGGAACCCTCACGATAGAACACGCGAACGCGATGCCCGCCCCCACCTGGCATCGCCTGCACGTCAACGACGTGGACATAGAGCTGCCGAGCGGCCTTGCAGCCGCCCAGCAGGTGGAAGTGTCGTGCGAGGAAGGGCTGTGGGGAGAAGCGGATGCGTTCGACCGCGCGCTCCTTTCCTTGGATGCCTGCGCCCCCATGGCCGCGGAGAGCGGAGCCTCCCCAGAAGAGGACGCTGCCATGGAGGGGCTCGACGCTCCCGCCCTCTCCCTCTACCAGCAGCAAGCGCTCGAGAACCGCTACCTCTCCCCCGCCGACGTCTTCGCCACCGGCATGGGCGACGAGGCACGCGAGTACCTCGAGTTCGTGGCGGGCGATCCCGTCGTGCTGGCCACGCGCCCTGACGAGCGCACCTGCGCAACGGTGCGCGTCGAGGGCGTGGACGGCGCTGCCAACGCGGCCGCCGTCAACGTGGTGGCCGCTCCGGGCTCGTCGCTGTCGCTGGCCGTCGCGCTCGATTCGCCCGCGCCGGGCGCGGGCGTCGTGGGCGTGCGGCTGCGCGTGTTCGCCGGCGCCGATGCGCGGGTGGACGTCGCCGTCACGCAGACGCTCGACGACGGATGGGTCGCGCTCGACGACACGGGCATCGTGGCGAGCGAGCGCGCCCGCGTGCAGGTGCGCCACACCGTGCTGGGCGCGGGCCGCGCCTACACGGGGCTCGACGCCGACCTGCGCGGCGACGACGCGCGCCTCGACATCGACACGCGCTACCTGGGGCACGCCTCCCAGCAGCGCGACTTCAACTACGTCGCGCACCAGCGTGGACGGCGCACCGTGTGCAACCTCGACGCGAACGGCGTGCTGGCGGGCGAATCGGAGAAGACGCTGCGCGGCACCATCGAGCTCGTGCACGGCTGCAAGGGTTCCGTCGGCTCCGAGCAGGAGACGGTGCTGCTTGCCGACGAGCGCGTGGCGAACCGCACCGTGCCCGTCATCCTCTGCGACGAGGACGACGTGGCCGGCAACCACGGCGCCACCATCGGCCACGTGCGTCCCGAGCAGCTGTTCTACCTGGCCAGTCGGGGCATCTCGCCCGAAGACGCCGAGCGCTTGTTCATCACCGCCTCCTTCGAGGAAGCGGCCATCAACGCGCCCGACCAGCGCACCCGCGCATCCGTAACCCGCCTCGCCGCCGCCCGCGGCATCGAGATCGAGGAGGCCGTCGCATGAGCATCGACATAGCCGCGAACCCCTACAAGCAGGACTTCCCCCTGCTGGCGGCCAACCCCGGCCTCGCCTTCCTCGACAGCGCAGCCACGGCCCAGCGCCCTGCCGTCGCCCTCGACGCGCAGCGCCGCTTCTACGAGAAGATGAACGCGAACGCCCTGCGCGGCCTTTATCGCCTGTCGGTGGACGCCACCGAGGCCATCGACGAGGCCCGCGCCCACGTCGCGCGTTTCATCGGCGCCGCCGATGCGCGCGAGGTCGTGTTCTGCCGCAACGCCAGCGAAGCCCTGAACCTCGTGGCGAAAGCGTTCGCCCCCACCGTGCTGGAACCCGGCGACGAGGTGTGCATCACCATCATGGAGCACCACTCGAACCTCATCCCCTGGCAGCAGGCGTGCCGCGCGGCGGGCGCGCGCCTCGTGTACCTGTTCCCCGACGAGGACGGCGTGATCGGCGAGGAGGAGCTGGACGCGAAGATCGGCCCGCGCACCAAGATTGTCGCGGCCGCCCACGTGTCGAACGTCCTCGGCATCGAGAACCCCATCGAGGCCATGGCCGAGCGCGTGCATGCGCACGACGGCTTCATGGTGGTTGACGGCGCGCAATCGGTGCCGCACCTGCCCGTCGACGTGCGGAAACTCGGCGCCGACTTCTTCGCGTTCTCGGCGCACAAGGCGCTGGGGACCTTCGGCGTGGGCGTGCTGTGGGGCAAACTCGACCTGCTGGAGGCCATGCCGCCGTTCCTTACGGGCGGCGAGATGATCTCGTCGGTCACGCAGGAAGGGGCCGTGTGGGCGCCCGTACCCGAGAAGTTCGAGGCGGGCACGCAGGACGCCGCCGGCATCGTGGCGACCGCCGCCGCGCTGGGCTATCTCGAGGGCATCGGCTGGGATGCGTTGCAGGCGCGCGAGCAGGCGCTCGTCCGCGCCGCCATGGAGCGCCTGGCGGCGCTGCCCTACATCCGCATCATCGGCCACCCCGACCCGGCGCAGCATCACGGCGCCATCAGCTTCGAGGTGGACGGCATCCACCCGCACGACGTGGCCAGCATCCTCGACGAGCACGACGTGGCCATCCGCGCCGGGCACCATTGCGCCCAGCCGCTGCTGGCGTGGCTGGGCGTGGAGTCGTGCTGCCGCGCGTCGCTGGCGTTCTACAACGACGAGGGCGACATCGACGCGCTCGTCGACGGCCTGGACAGCGTTTGGAGGACCTTCAATGGCTAGCATCTACACCGCGGCGCTCATGGAGCACAACGCGCATCCCGACTACAAGTACCAGATGGAAGAGCCCACGTGCACGCACGACGGCGTGAACCCCAGCTGCGGCGACGAGCTGACGTTGGCGCTGCGCCTGAGGGGCGATCGTATAGAGGAGGCCGCCTTCACCGGCCACGGTTGCGCCGTGAGCCAGGCGGCGGCCGATATGATGGCCGACCTCGTCACCGGCGAGACCGTGGGCGAAGCGCGCCGCTTGAGCGGCCTCTACCTCGACATGATCAAGGGACGCCCGCTCACCGACGAGGAGCGCGCCGACCTCGACGAAGCCGCCGAGCTCGAATCCATCGCCCGCATGCCCGCCCGCGTCAAATGCGCCGAGCTGGCCTGGAGAACGCTGGAGAAGCTGCTGGACCAGCAACTGGCGCAAGCATAACCCCTCTACCACGCAAAACGCTTCCTCAATAGCGCACTCGCGAGCCAGATACTCGTGAGTACGCTATTCTGCGCAACGACCTGCTTCTTGTTTCAACCGCCGACCTCTTCGAAGACCTGTAAGCTCTCCCATCGCGGGGCGCCCTTCGCGCAGGGCGCCCCGCATGCTCGCTCACACCACCTGGTGCCGCCTGAACGCGCAGGCGGCCAGGGGCACGCACGCCGCCAGCACGAGGGCGTAGACGCACGCGAGCAGACCCACGAGGTCGATGACGAACGACCCGACCGGATACGATACGAGCGAGTTGAACAGCACCTGATCGTTCAAGCCGTTGATCGGGAACAGGTACAGCGCGTGCAGCAGCACGGCGTTGCCGCCAGAGGGGATCATGCCCGTAAGGAAGATGAGCGCCGCACAGGCGGCGAAGATGGCCAGCTGGGAGCGCAGCTTCGACGACAACAGCAGCGTGAGACCCGCCAACCCCAGCGTCATGAGGTAGGCTATCCCCACCGCCGTCCAGGTCGCCTCGGCCATCGTGAGGTCGTACGGGATGGACAGCGACAGCACCTGCACCGGCAAGTCCCCGCCCTCGGCGCCGAAGAACGCGAGCGCGATGCCCATGATGATGAGCGTCGCCAGCGCGAAGTAGGCCGTGGCGAAGGCGAGCGCGGCGACGATCTTCGCCGCCACCAGCTTCGAACGGCCGTAACGCGACGAGAGCAGCACGGCGTCGGTGCGGTCTTGGTACTCCCCCGAGAACACGGGCGTGAGCGCGATGCAGACGGCCACCATCGCGAAGGCGAAGAACCCGAGGCATGCCAGCACGTCGCTCCATCCGCCCGCGTACCCGTAGGCCAAAGGCTCGCCCACCCCATCCTGCTTCTCCGTCCAGTACGCGCGCTCGGCATCGGAATACGTCCACGTACCGCCCATGCCGTTGTCGAGCGTGCGCTGTAGCTTGCCCGCGATGGCTTCGTAGAACCCGTCGGCGGCGCCGTCGTCGAGCTGCGCCGCCACCTGGTACGGCTCGAGGGCGCCTGCCTTCCACGGCGAGAACAGGTAGACGTAATACGGGTCGTACAGCATGCGGAACTCGTCTTCGCCGTACGCCTGCTTCATGAGCGCGTACGCCGCGTCGTCGCTCAGGCCGGCCACGTCGGCGGGATCCACCTTCGAGAACGCGAGCGCCCGGTAGGCGGCCACCTCTTCCCGCACGCGATCGGCGTCCAGCACGCCCTCGTGCGCGACGGCCTTCTCCTTCTGATGCGCGATGGCGGCGGTGCCGGTCAGCACCTCGTCGGCGTTCGATGTCGTCCTCGTCTGCGCGACGTTGAGCGCCATGATGCCGCACAGCATCACGAGGATGCCTGCGCAGGCAATGAGCGACGTGCGGCGCACGAGCAGCTTCTTGAGTTCGAATCTCACCAGATCAAGCATGGTATATTCCTTCTCTCACCAGTTGAATAAAAGTCAGCGAGAAGCGTCGAGGTGCTCGAGATCGCCCCGTTTCGCGGCCGAGCGTGCTTCGCACGTGCTGAACAAGCCAGTGGCTTGTTCAGTGCCACACTATGCGCCCGAGCGGGCGCGCTCTGCGCAGCTTCGCTGCGGCAGAGCAAAAAGAGGCGAGATCAAGTGCATCGACGCTTCGCAGCGTCGGCACGTTCCGCCGTCCGTCAGGACAGCGGAACCACCTCGTCGCGGAACACGTACAGGTACACATCTTCCAGCGTGGGATCGAGCGCCCGCGCGCCGGCCACCGGAGCCTCGTCGGCCACGACGCGCACCACCGCGTGCCCGTCGGCAGCGTAGTGGACGTTGCTCACGCAGCTCGCAGCCGCCAGCTCGTCGGCGCGGCGCGCGTCCACATGGCACTCCCACACCTTGCCCGTCACCGTCGCGACGATGTCCGTCGGCGCGCCCTGCATGATGAACGCACCCGCGCGCATGACGAGGATTTCGTCGGCGACGTACTCGACGTCGGACACGATGTGCGTGGACAGGATGACGATCTTGTCTTGCGCGAAGCTGGCGATGAGGTTGCGGAACCGCACGCGCTCTTTCGGGTCGAGCCCGGCCGTGGGCTCGTCGAGCACCAGCACCGCCGGGTCGTTCAGCACGGCCTGCGCTATGCCCAGCCGCTGCTTCATGCCTCCCGAGAACGTGCGCACCTTCTGCCGCGCCACGTCGGCGAGGCCCACCGTTTCCAGCAGCTCGAGCGAGCGGCGGCGCGCCGCGCGGCGATCGAGCCCCTTGAGCGCCGCCAGGTAGCACATGAAGTCGAGCGCCGAGAAGTCGGGGTAGTAGCCAAAGTCCTGCGGAAGGTAGCCCAGCCGGGCGCGGTACTCGTCGCCGAGCAGGCGCACGTCGCGGCCGTCGAAGCGTATCTCGCCGGACGTGGGGCGCAGCACGTCGCACACTATGCGCATGAGGGTGGTCTTGCCTGCGCCGTTCGCTCCCAGAAGGCCGTACACGCCGGGCGTCAACCGGGTCGACACGCGGTCGACCGCGATCTTTGATCCGAACTGCTTGGTCAGGCGGTCTATCGTCAGGTCCATGCCATGCTCCTTGTCATCATAGAGTCGTCGAATTCCGGGATTCGCCGGCATCGCCGGGCTCATCGGGCAGCCGACGCGGGGGCGAACACGTCGAGGCCGCCCTCGATGCCGCGAATCCACGTGCGCACCTCGTGCGCGGCCCAGCCGAGCGAGCCCGCCGCCACAAGCGCCCATGCCCATGTCGACGCCTGGGCGTACGCATCGGGGACGAGGGAGAACGCCGCATACGTTCCCGCGATCACCAGCAGCGCCCACGCGCACGACAGCGCCAGCGCCTGCGATGAGGGGCACCGGCGCGCCACGAGCAGCGCGCCCGCGCACGAGAGGAAGTAGGGAACGCACGCGTGCACGAGCGACGCGAAGGGATCGGCGCCGAGCATGACAGGCGCCGCGAGCGCGATGGCGGTGACCGTCACCACGTCCGAACACCCCAGCACGATGAGCCGCGCCAGCGCGACCGCGCGGCAGTCGAAGCGGCAGGCGTACTCGAGTTCGGCCACGCGGTGCGCAGCGCTGGCTAGCAGCTCGGGCAGGCCCACGAGCACCGTCGCCGCCGCCAGCATGCCCGAGACGACCGGGATGCCGTGCGCCATGCCGCTCGACGGGAGGCAGAGGACCGCCATGACGGCCACGAGCGCGAGCTGGGCCACCCATACGCGCGGATGGATGAAGCGCGCCTGAGCGGCGACGAACCCGGCGAACGTCGCCTCACGGCTCCGCTCGCCCACGGTTGCGCCCGCCGCGGCCTCCGCGCTCGCGCTCGACCGCTGCTCCGACGCCACCGCCGCGCGCACGGCGGCGAGGGCCGCCGCCTTCGACATCTCGTCCGGCGCGCCGCGCTCGGCGCGGTAGTGCGCCCGCAGCAGCCGCTCCACGTCCCGCTTTCCCACGTCGCTCATGCTTCGTCCTTTCCTTCCAGCCCTCGCCGCAGCTCCGCGAGCGCACGGTTGAGCCGCCGGTTCACCGCGAACCGCGACACTCCCAGCACGTCCGCGATCTCGCCCACTTTGAACCCCTGGTCGAAGCGCAACTCCACCACATCGCGCAGCTCAGGGGAGAGCGCGTCAACCAGCGCACCCACCTCGCCGTCCCCGATCGCCATCGCCGGGTCCGCATCGGGCGAGCCGTCGGGCACGTCCACGTCGAGAGGCCCGACGGGAAGACGCCGCGCCCGCGCGGCGTCGATGCAGAGGTTGCGCGCGATGGTGAACAGGTACGCGAGCGGCTTGCCGTCGAGCGGCGAGCGCCCGCTGCGCACGAAACGCAGGAACGCCTCCTGCGCCACGTCCGGCGCGTCGTCGTAGAACGGAGCATGCCGCCGGCAGTACGCCAGCACGTCGTCGTAATGCTCTTCGACCAAGCGATCGAACGCCTCGCCGTCTCGCAGCCTGTTCTTCAAGCCCCGCTTCACCTCCTCTATCCTCTATAACGAATCCTACGATCGATCCGTGCGGGTTCAGCTGAAAAATTTCCGGACGCATTCGCCCGGATGCCCCTCGTGCTTCACCCAGCGAAGCGGTATACTTTCCCAACCCTACCACCTTCGAGAAAGGAATCCCCTGTGAAGACGCTTGCCAAGATTAGCGACTTCGCGGGAAAGTACATGGCGATCATCGCACTCGCCGTCGCGATTATCGCCTTGGTCTTTCCCGACCCCGTGTCCGCCGTCGTGAAGACCAGCTACGTGAACATCCTGCTGGGCATCGTGATGTTCGGCATGGGCATGACCCTCAAGCTGGCCGACTTCAAGGTGGTGTTCACGAAGCCGAAAGCTGTCATCGTGGGCATCCTGGCGCAGTTCGTTATCATGCCGGTGCTGGCGTTCCTGCTGACGATGGTGTTCCAGCTGCCGCCCGAGCTGGCCGTGGGCGTGATCCTCGTGGGCTCGTGCCCCGGCGGCACCAGCTCCAACGTCATGACGTATCTGGCGAAAGGCGACGTGGCGCTGTCGGTGGGCATGACCGCATGCACCACCATCATGGCGCCCATCGTCACGCCGCTGCTTGTGCTGCTGTTCGCCGGCCAGACCGTGGACGTGAACGTGGTCGATATGTTCCTGTCCATCGTGCAGGTGGTGCTCGTGCCCATCGCGCTGGGCTTTCTCATCAACTACTTCTTCGAGAAGGCGGCTCGGGCCGCGTCGGCCGTTCTGCCGCTCGTGTCGGTGATCGGCATCTCGCTCATCATCATGGCCGTGGTGGCCGCCAACCAGGCGAAGCTGCTGACGGTGGGGCCGCTCGTCATCGCCGTGGTGATGCTGCACAACCTGCTGGGCTACGCGCTGGGATACCTGACCGGGCGGGCGCTGCGCCTGTCGAAGGCCCAAATGCGCACGCTGTCCATCGAGGTGGGCATGCAGAACTCCGGCTTGGCCACTTCGCTCGCCACGGTGCACTTCGCCAGCATGCCGCTGGCCGCGGTGCCCGGTGCCGTGTTCAGCGTGTGGCACAACATCTCCGGCGCAGTGTACGCGAACATTCTCGCCCGCTCGGCCGGCAAAGACGCCGTCGAGGCGGACGAGGTCGAACAGGCTGCCGCGTAGCGGGCGCACGTTGCCGCGGGAAGGCCCGCACGAAGCACACGAACGAAGCCTGCCGGCTTAGCGCATGGGGCGCAGGCCACTCGTTCCACCGCCCGAACCACGCGTCACGAAATCGGCGTTTGGTGCCGGGGCGCCGCTGGCGTACAATCGAATCCAGCATGAAAAGCATCGCGCGGCGAACGCACGCCCGACGGAAAGAGGACATAATGGCGGACACCACAAGCAGCATCGAGCTCGGCTTCATCGGGTTCGGCAACATGGCCCAGGCGATGGCGCAGGGCCTCGTGGACTCGGGCGCGCTTTCGGGCGAGCACATCCACGCGTGCGCGGGACACTTCGACAAACTGCAGGCCTCGGCCGAGAAGCTCGGCGTGAACGCCTACCGCGAGGCGGCCGAGGTGGTGAGAGCCAGCGACTTCGTCGTCCTGGCGGTGAAGCCCTACCTCATCGAACAGGTGGTGGAGCCGGTGCGCGACCTGCTTGCCGACAAGGCCGTGATCTCGGTGGCCGCCGGGCGCGACTTCGCGTTCTACGAGGGCGTCCTCGCTCCGAACAGCCGTCACCTCAGCACCATCCCCAACACGCCCATCGCCGTGGGCGCGGGCGTGATCGCCTGCGAGCAGCGCCACTCGCTCACCGACGAGCAGCTGCAGACGTTCGAGAACCTGTTCGGCCGGATCGCGCTCATCGAATGGGTCGACGGCAAACTGCTGTCCACGGCCAGCTCCATCGCCGGCTGCGGCCCCGCGTTCGCCGCGATGTTCCTGGAATCGCTCGGCGACGCCGGCGTGAAGCACGGCCTGCCGCGCGCCACCGCCTACCGCCTCGCGGCGCAGATGATGATGGGCACCGCCAAGCTTCATCTGGAAACCGGCACGCATCCCGGCGCGATGAAGGACGCCGTGTGCTCGCCGGGCGGCACCACCATCAAGGGCGTGGCCGCGCTCGAGAAGGACGGCTTCCGCGGATGCGTGATCGACGCCATCGACGCCATCGAAGGCGAGTAGGGCGTCACACGACCCAATAGAACGTCGTTGTCGCCCGAAAGCCTCGTTTTCGGACGAAGAAACGCGGCTTTCGGGCGACAACGGGATCCCATGACGAAGGGGGTCTGCCGCGCGGCAGACCCCCTTCCCGTTCGACTTCGTTTAACGCCTAGAAGCCGAACATGGCCGTCGTCAGGTAGCGCTCGCCTGTGTCGGGGAGGATGACGACGATGGTCTTGCCCTTGTTCTCGGGACGGCGCGCCAGCTGGGTGGCGGCGGCCACGGCCGCGCCCGACGAGATGCCCACGAGCAGGCCCTCCTTCGCCGCCAGCTCGCGACCCACCGCGAACGCGTCCTCGTCGGCGACGGTGATCACCTCGTCGTACACCGCGGTGTCCAGCGTGTCGGGCACGAAGCCCGCGCCGATGCCCTGGATCTTGTGCGCGCCCGCGCGCCCCTCGGACAGCACCGGCGACGCGGCCGGCTCTACGGCCACAACCTGCACGTCGGGGTTCATGCGCTTGAGGTACGCGCCCGCGCCGCTCACCGTGCCGCCCGTGCCCACGCCCGCCACGAAGATATCCACGTCGCCGCCCGTGGCCTCCCAGATCTCAGGGCCCGTGGTAGCCTCGTGGACGGCCGGGTTCGCCGGGTTCGTGAACTGTCCAACGATGAACGAGTTGGGGATCTCGGCCGCCAGCTCCTCGGCGCGTGCGATGGCGCCTTTCATGCCCAGCGCGCCGTCGGTCAGCACCAGCTCGGCGCCGTAGGCCTTCATGAGGTTGCGACGCTCGACGGACATCGTCTCGGGCATGGCTATGATCAGGCGCATGCCGCGCGCGGCGGCGATGGCGGCCAAGCCGATGCCGGTGTTGCCCGACGTAGGCTCGATGAGCACGGTGTCGGCGTCTATCTTGCCGGACGCCAGCGCGTCGTCGATCATCGCCTTAGCGACGCGGTCCTTGACGGAGCCGGCCGGATTGAACGACTCCACCTTCCCCACGATGATAGCGTCCAGGTCGTTGTTCTTCTCGTAGTTCGTCAGCTCCACCAGAGGCGTGCCGCCGATCAGCTCCGATACGCTTTTGTACACGGTCATGATGTGCCTGCTTTCCCGTCTTCCGATCGCGCGCCGCGCGGGCGCCGACCGATGCCCGCGCGCGGCGGGTTCCCTATGTGTCGCACTAAATCCTACTGTATCACTATGTATTAGTCAAGCAGCTGTCGACGGCATCGATCTCGAAGCCTTCCGCATCCAACCGAGGCTTTTCCACCGATCCGCGGTCATTATAGCTCTTCCATTCGATGGAGCCCGTCGGGAAGAACAGGAGATCGAGCCCTCGCAACGCGAGAGCGCAGAACGAGCTTCCCGGATGAAGGAGATGCCGACGCCACGCTGCTGGCCTCCGAGGTCATCCTGCAAGAAGCGGAGGCAGCGGGGTTCTGGGGCTAGGCGCCCTCCCCTTCGGCTCGCTGCTCGGCCAGCAGCAGGTCCACCATGCGGCCGTAGCTGCGCATGCCGTCGGCCTGGTCGTTCGCCTTGAGGTAGGTGTCGTTGGCGGCGTTGGAGACGTCTTGGATCGGGCCCTCGTACTGCGCCCAGTGCTCCGCGCGCTGGGCGAGATCGCGCCGCACCGCCGCCGACAGCCCCGAGCCGATCGCCTTCGCCGCCTCCGGATCCACCTTCCTCAGCGCCGATACGGCGTTGTCGTACGCCAGCAAGTAGCCGCTGTAGCGCATCAGCGCGTCGTCCGACTGCTTGCAGGCCAAATACGCGATGAAGTTCGCCTCGTCCTCGCGCATGAAGCCGCACTGATGCGCCAGCTCGTGGGTCATGGTCCACGGAACGACGAAGAACGGGTTGTCCACGTTGATGTTCGACTCCATCGTGAAGGGGAAGAACATGCCGCCGATGTTCGCGTACGACATCAGCTCGGAGGCGAGCACCGGCTTCGGCGGCGAGTACAGCGGCCGATCCAGCACCGGGTACTGCTCGGCCAGCTTCCGCATGGCCTCCACCGACTCCTGCGCGTACTGCTCGAACTGGCCGGGCTCGGCGTCGAACAGGTCCGCGTCGTCGCCCAGCTGCGCTCGCGTCTGGCCCAGGTCGTCGGCCAGGGAGGACGCGAGCCGCACGAGCTCCTCCTGGCGCTGCGCCGCGTCGGCGTCGGCTTCTTCCACATCGTAGCCGGTGTGCTGGGTGAAGGTGTAGCGGTAGTAGTTCAGCCCGCACAAAGCGGTGAACAGAAAATACACCACGCAGCAGATGGACACAGCCCCCATGACGGCACGGTAGGCGACCGTACCGCGCTCGCCCTTGCTCACGACGAGCTTGCGGACGCAGTACACGACGTATCCCACGCAGAACAGCAGGAACAGCGCCGCAACCCACTCGGCCACCGAGAAGCTCACAAGCGACGGCAGAAATCCCACGACGCTGGACAGCGCCGGGTACACGCCCTGGGCGTACACGTGCTCCGCCCAATCGGGATGCTGCCGCGCGTACGAGGTCGCCGCAAGCGCGACGATGCCGAGCGGTACGAACAGCATCCTCTTGAGCAAGAACTTCCGTATGCCCCGTTTCGATTCGTCGGTTTCCATAGGGTGACAGTATAGCCCGACGAAGCACGCGCACCGCTCCCCCGCCACCATCCTCACCGCATCACCCAAAGCGATGAGCGGGTAGCGCCAGACGCAGACGGGACCGCTGCAAGAAACCCGGGCGTTTCTGCACAAAAACCCGCGACGTTTGATATCGTAGGGGCCGAACGCTGAGAGCCGTCGACAGCGCGTCCCCAAAATGCCCGATCAGGATCGCAGGCCCTCGCAGCCGCAATGCGGGAGATAGACGCGAAGACCTTCCAAAGCCATACGTCGGCGTTTTTTGTGCAGCGCGCAGCGTTTTTCGTGCACGGCAGACCGAGACGGGCAACCCGAGAGCAAGCCCAAACTCCCGCCAACGAGGGCGCGCAAGCGGGAGCGGCTCGCACCCTACAAGTCGTCCACCAGGGCGCTCGACTTGGCGTAGGCGGTGCTGCGGGCTTCGAAGAAGTCGGTCTTGATCATGTTCGCGTTCGAGAACTGGCTCACCCACGACATGCTCTCCGGCTCGCGCTCGTGGCCCTCGTACAAAGGCTCGAAGCCCAGCTGCGTGCAGCGCAGGTTGCCCAGGTACTGGATGTAGTCGGTCACCATCTGCTTGTTGAGGCCGGCCACCTCGTCGCCGATGGCGTAGTGGCCCCAGCGTATCTCTTGCTCGCAACCCTCCTTGATCATGGCGCGGTACTCCTCCACCAGCTCGGGCGTGAACAGCTCCGGCTCTTCCTCTTTCAGTTCCAACAGGATGTTGCGGAACAGCCACAGGTGCGTGTTCTCGTCGCGGTTGATGTAGCGGATCTCCTGCACCGACCCCGGCATGAGGTTGTTGCGCCCCAGGTTGTAGAAGAACATGAAGCCGCTGTAGAAGTACACGCCCTCCAGGATGTAGTTCGCCACCAGCACGCGCGCGAGCGCCTCAGGGCTCTTGTCGTCCTGAAACTGGTTGTACAGGTTGCCGATGAACTCGTTGCGCGCCAGCAGATGCTCGTCCTCCTTCCACTGGTACAGCACGTCGTTGCGCTCCTGCGGTTCGCAGATGGTGTCCAGCATGTAGCTGTAGCTCTGGCTGTGCACCGTCTCCTGGAAGGTCTGGATGGCCAGGCACAGGTTCACCTCGTTGGCCGTGATGTACTCGCCCACGGCAGGCAGGTTCGCCGATTGCAGGCTGTCAAGAAAGATGAGGAACGACAGGATCTTGTCGTAGGCGCGCCGCTCAGACGCGGGCAGCTTGCGGTAGTCCTTTATGTCCACCCCGAGGTTGATCTCCTCGGGTATCCAGAAGTTGTTCATAGCCTGGCGATACCAGTCGCTCACCCACTCGTACTTCATATTGTTGAAGTCGTTCAGGTTCGTCGTATTCCCCCCGATCATCCGCCGATCCAGCACATCGGTGTCGCCAAGGGGGTTGAACAACGGCTTCTTCTTCAACTGGCTCATAAAACTCTTCCTTCCAGAAAATCAGCTACGGACGAACAATGGCGCAAAGGGCGAGCGAAGCGACGCCCGTCAGGTTGAACCACGATCAGGGAGGGGGTTCGGCGCGTTCACCAAGCGACCTGCTTGCAGGCAGCCGGGGCGCGGTGCCCACCAAGCGAGTTCCATCACGTCGGGGCTGGGGGCGGTGCCCACCAAGCGAGTTCCGCAGCGAAGCGAGGACTGTCTGAGCGACTGGGCATTGCCCCCAGCCCCATCTCACAGGTGGAACCCGGCGACTGGGCACCGCACCCCGGCTGCCGTCGCGCAGGTGGAGCTCAGCGACTGAACATGCCGGACCCCCTCCCGTCCCCCAGGTTCAACCTACGACGAACACACTTCGCATTCTTCCACTTCCAGGCTCTTCGACCGCACGTAATAGATGGTTTTCATGCCTTCCTCCCAGGCCAGCAGGTACAGATCCAGCACCCGCCTGAACGTGTACTCGTTCGTGATGTACAGGTTCATGCTCTGCGCCTGATCGATGTGCCGCTGGCGCACGCCGCAGGCGCGCACCGACCACGCCTGGTCGATGAGGTGGGCATTCTTGTAGTACCAGAACGTGTCCATCGACAGCTCGGGCGCCACACGCGGCATGAGGCCGTTCTTCTTCTCCTCCAAAAAGTAGCGGTTCATCACCGGGTCGAGCCCCGCAGTGGTGCCGGCGATGATGCTGGTGGAGCTGGTGGGCGCCACGGCCAGCAGGTAGCCGTTGCGCAGGCCGTGCTCGGCCACGTCGCGCGCGAGCTCGGCCCAGCGCCCGTCCGTAAGGCCGCGGTCGCGGAAGTACTCGCCCGTCTGCCAGCCGCTTCCCTCGAAAAAGCCGTACGCGCCCTTCTCCCGCGCGATGGCGCAGCTGGCGCGCACCGCCGCGTAATGCACGTCGCCGAACACGCGCTCGGCGAAGGCCAGATGCTCTTCGCTCTCCCACCGGATGCCGCTTTTCGCCAGCAGATGGTGGTAGCCGCTCACGCCCAGGCCAATGGGACGGTACTGCCGATTGTTGATCTGGGCGTAGGGCACCGGGAAGAAGTTGAGGTCGATGACGTTGTCCAGCGCGCGTACCGCGCTTTCGGTGACGTGCGCAAGCTCGTGCGGATCGCCCATGTCGATATGACCCAGCGACAGGCTGGCCAGGTTGCACACCACGAACGCGCCCGGCTTCGTCACGGTGACCACCACCTGCTCGCCGTCCACGTCCTCGATGCGCTGCTCGAGCTGCTCGATGGCGCCCATGTTCTGCGCGATCTCGGTACACAGGTTGCTGCAGTAGATCATGCCTCGGTGCTTGTTCGGGTTCGCCCGGTTCACCGCGTCGCGGTTGAAGGTGAACGGCGTGCCCGTTTCCACGGCGCTCTTGATGATGAGGCGGATGACGTCCTTGATGGGGATCGCGCGCTTCTTGATGCGCGCGTCGGCCACGCACTCCAGGTACTTGCGCGTCCATTCCTCGCCGTAGCAGTCCTCCAGCGCGTAGCCTTTCACCGTGAGGATCTCGTGCGGGCACATGAGGTACCAGTCGCCCTCGATGTTGTCGCGCGCCTGCTGCCAGAAGTAGTCCGGATAGCACACGGCCGGGAACACGTCGTGCGCCTTCATGCGGTCGTCGCCGTTGTTCGTGCGCAGAGCCAGGAACTCGGGCAGGTCGCGGTGCCACGCGTCGAGGTACACCGCCACGGCGCCCTGGCGCATGCCCAGCTGGTCCACCGCCACGGCCGTGTCGTTGGCCAGGCGGATCCACCGGATGACGCCGCCGGCCGCCCCGTCGAAGCCGCGGATGGCGCTGCCGCTGGCGCGCACCTTGCCGAAGTACAGGCCCATGCCGCCGCCGTACTTGCTCACCTTCGCGAAGTTGTCGATGCTGCGGTAGATGCCGTCCAGGCTGTCGGGCACCGTGTCGATGAAGCACGACGACAGCTGATGGAACGGCTTGCGCGCGTTCGACAGCGTGGGCGTGGCCATGGTCACTTTCAGCGTGGACAGCATGTCGTAAAAGCGGCGCACCCACCCCATGCGCTCGTCGGGGCGCTCCTCCATGGCAAGGTGCAGCGCGATGCCGAGGAACATCTCCTGCGGCGACTCCAGCGGCGCGCCCTGATGCGTGCGGATGACGTAGCGGTCGAGCAAAAGCTGCAGGCCGGCGTAGGTGAACAGGTCGTTGCGGCTAAGATCGATGAAGCCGGCCGCCTCGTCCAGCTCGGCGGGCGTGTAATGCTGCAGGATGTAGTCGCCGTACAGGCCCTCCTCGGTAAGGAAGGCCACCTTCTGCGCGAACGTCTCGATGTGCCGGGCGGCCAGGCGCTCGGCCAACGCGCGATCGAACTGCACCATCAGCAGGCGCGCGGCGATGATCTCCCAGCGCGGCGCCTCCTGCGTGGTCAGCTCCACCGCCGCCTTCACCAGCATGGCCAGCAACTGGCCGTCGGCAGCGTCGGGCTTGGCGAACGACTGGAACTTGGCGCTGAGGTGGGCAAGCTCGTACTCCTCGCCGGGGAACTCCTTCTGCACCGACGCCAGCACGCCCGGCAGCGCGGGCACGCTCGGCAGCTGGGCGCACAAACGCTCGCGCGCGGCGCGCTTGCGGGCGCGGTCCTCGCGGTACAGGATGTAGCTTTTCAGCTCCTCGTAATGGTTCGCTTCCATGAGGGCGCGCTCCACGAGATCCTGCACGTCCTCCACCGAGACGGAGCCGCCTTCGCCCTGCTCCGCGCTCGCCATCGCGCGCTCGATGCGCGCGATGAGGCGGTCGGCCTCGTCATCATCTAGCACCGTGCCCACGCTGGCGAAGGCCGCGCCCATGGCGCGCTTGATCTTGCCAGCCTCGTAGGCTTCCACGGTGCCGTTGCGCTTGGAAATCTGCATGATGTCGTCTCGCCCTTCGTTCTCCGATTGCGGTGCGTTTTGAGAGCGACCATCGTATCACAATATGTTACAAAAATCGCAACATATTGGGGAACGGATAGGCAACGCCCACCACATCGACGAAGGCGACTGACCCGCCGAGCGCGCAAAAAACGGCAGGCGACGCAGAACGGTCGCCCGCCAACCTGCAGCTTCACGGCCGAAAGCAGCGCGCAGCCGACGGGAACGCGACCCCGGGCGACGAGCCGGAGGATCGATGTGCGGCGAAATCGAGCTTTTGGCAGTCTGAGCCCGGTTTCTTTCGCCGTTTCGAAACCGCAGGAAAACGCGACCTGGGGTTTTTCCTCGCGGCATTCCGGACAAAAACCCGATGACTGCCAAAAACCCGATTTCGCCGCACATCAAGCGAGCGGAACCGTCGCACCCGTCGCGAAACCAACCCGACCGAGCAGGGCGGTCGCCTACTTCTTCGCGCGATCGTACTAGTCGGCGCCGACGACCACTTCCACGGAGCTCCCGTCCCCCACGACATCCCCTCCACGAGGGGCTCGACGGTTTCGATGCCCAACTCGTCGGCCACCTCCTGCGCCTGCGGGCGATTGCCTCCTCGCTCCGAGAACCGTCACGAGCAGTGCACGCCTTGCCAAGCGCGAAGGTGCGGTTCGGCTGCTGGGGTATAATCTTGCATACGTGGGAAGGGGATGCATGAAATCGCTGGAACGGGTGCACGGGACGACCGGCATCAAAATCATCATCGGCTCGGCTTTTTTCTGGGCTTGGCTCGACGCGTTGTTCATGAGCATGTTTTTCGTCCGGCCGGAGGCCGAGGGCTTCATGGCCGAGATGGCCACTATAGCCGTGTTCGGTCTGAGCCTGCCGTGGCTCGCGCTGTCGCTGGCCAAGCCGGCCGCATGCAACGGCCTGCTGGCGAAGAAGCGCGTGCCGCTCGCGTTCGCCGCGCTGGGCACGGCGGGCTCGCTGCTGCTCCTGCTTGCCGGCATCAACCTCAACTGGATCGCGCTCGTCGCCGGCGGAACCTGCGCCGGCGCGTTCATGGCAGCCTACCAGCTGGCATGGGGCGCTGCGTACTGCCACGACGGCGAGCGGAGCGCGACGCCCTACGTGGCCGGCGGCTTCGCCTGCGCCATCGTCGTCGACGCGCCGCTTCTGTTCATGATACCCGAGGCCGCCGCCGTGTTCTCGGCGCTGCTGCCCCTCGTCTCGGGCGCGTTGTTCGCGAGCATCGACCCCCAGTTGCGCACGTACCGCCGCACCGCCCCCGTCGACCCGCTGCCGAAGCGGAGCGTCCGCTCGCGCCTGAAAGCGCACCTCGGAACCTCGATGATGCTGTTGTGCGCCGTGGCCCTCGTCATGACCGGGTTCGGCTACCTGCAGCACCTCGTTTCGTTCTCGCCTATCGCCAGCGACGGCTATCCCAACGGCATCCTCGTGCAAGTCGCGCGCGGCGTCACGGCGGTGCTCGTGTTCGCCATCGTCGTGTTGGGACGGCGCCGGGCAAGCGCGGTGTACCGCGTGGGGCTCCTGGTCATGATCGCCGGCTTCATGCTGATGGCGTTTCTGTTCGGCACGAACCTGTTCTGGGTGTCGGGCGCCATCATCATCAGCGGCTACACGATCCTCGACCTGCTCATCTGGGTCGCCTTCTCGCAAATCGCCTACGCGCAGTCGCGCGACCCGCTGAAAACCATCGCGCTCATGCGGCTGCTGGCCGTGCTGTGCTACCCGGTGGGCGCCGTCGCGGGCATCATGCTGGTAGGCAACGGCGAGACGATGCACGGCAACGTGGCGGCCGAGACCACCGTGGTTGGCTACCTCGTGGTCATCGCCACCGTGCTGCTGCTCAGCAGCGAGGACATGTGGATGCTGACGGGGCGCCAGCAGCCGAGCCTTTCCGGCGACGACCGCGCCACCCAGGAAGAGCGCATCGACGCCTGGTTCGACAGCATCGGCCTCACTGCGCGCGAGCGCGAGATCGGCCTGCTGCTGGCGTACGGCCGCACGCAGCCCTGGATCGCCGAGCGCCTCAGCATATCGGAGAACACTGTGGGCACCCACGTGCGCCACATCTACCAGAAAGCGGACGTGCACGATCGCCAGCAATTCATAGATTCGGTTCTTTCACCTGATCAGACGGCATCACCCGAACCACGTGATCAAGCCCGCTAGATCACGGGACCTGCCTGATATTCGCAAATAAGGTCATTTGCGCGTTGTGCGGCCGCGCGTCTTCCCGCACCCTGCTTTCAGCGCAACGCACCGTTGCGCAGCCCGCCCCGCGGGCGCAAAGGGAGAGGGCCCGCGAAGGGTCCCGAGGGAAGGGGTATCTGGATGGATATCAACCGCAGGAATTTCTTGAAGGGCGCGCTCGTCACCGGCGCCGCCGCAGCCGCCGCCGTCGCGCTTCCGGCATGCAGCCCGGCCGCATCGTCCGACGCATCCGACGCCAAGAGCTCGTCGAAGGGCGGCGAGACGACCGGCGCGAAGCATACGTGGGAAGTCGCGCCCGAGCCCATCGCCGACATCGCCGAGACGCAGGACTTCGACGTGGTGGTCGTAGGCGCGGGTCTGGCGGGCATCAACGCCACCGAAGCCGCCGCCCGCAACGGCGCGAAGACGGTGGTCATCGAGCGCAACACCACGTTCTCCGTGCGCGGCGTGGACGTGGGGCACATCGGCAGCAAGCACCACAAATCGAACGGTTTCGACCTCGACCCGCGCGTGGCTGCGCGATTCCTGCACCAGGCGTCGCACCAGACCACGAACTACGACCTCATCTACGTGTGGGCGTCGCGCTCCGGCGAGGTGTTCGACTACATCGAGGATCTGGGATCCAAGAACGGCGTGAGCATGGTGCCCGCGCTGTCCGGCACCGCGAAGTACGGCAACTGGTCCACGCTGTCCGACCGTTGGCGCGTCTATCCCGATGCCGTCTCCTTCGTGCGCGGCGGCGAGACGTACGACATGCGCGATGACGGCCAGCCGGTCAACGTGACGCTGGGCGAGCTCGTGTACAACTCCGCCGTGGACAACGGCGCCGAGTTCGTGTTCGAGGCGCGCGCCGAGCAGCTGGTGGGCGACGCGGCAAGCGGCATCACCGGCGTCGTCGCCACCACGAAGGACGGCAAGCACGTGCAGTACAACGCCAAGAAGGGCGTGATCCTGGCCACGGGCGACATCGGCGGCAACCAGGAGATGGTCGACGCGTTCTGCCCCATCTCGAACCGCTCGGACTCCAACTGCTACGCGCCGGCCGGGTTCAACAACGGCGACGGCCTGCTCATGGGCATGTGGGCCGGCGCGGCCATGTCGAAGAGCGAAGCCGCCCCGATGATCCACCAGTTCACGCTGGACACGCTCGAGTTCAACCTGACCTCGTTCATCATGAGCTGGCTTGCCGTGAACGCCAACGGCGAGCGCTACGGCGCCGAGATGCCCTTCGAGCCCATGCTGACGAACGCCCGCATGAACACCCCGGGCAACGTGGCCTGGTCCATCTTCGACTCGGACTACGAGACCTACATCATGCAGCAGCAGCCCGAGCGCTACGATCGCTTCACCGACGGGCTGGACGCCGTCATGGAGAAGTGGCTGGGCAACGGCAAGCTGATCAAGGCCGACACGCTGGATGACCTGGCCAAGCAGCTGGACATCCCGGCCGACACGTTCAAGGCCACCGTCGAGCGCTACAACAGCATGGCCGAGGCCGGCGAGGACGTCGACTTCGACGTGCCCGCGCAGTGGCTCGCGCCCGTGAAGACCGCGCCGTTCTACGCCACGAAGAACGTGTGCTCCACGCTGACCATCCCCTTCGGCCTCCACGTGAACGCCGACTCCCAGGTGCTCACCGCCGAGGACGAGCCGATTCCCGGCCTGTTCGCCATCGGCAACGTGCAGGGCGACTTCTTCGGCAAGGACTACCCGGTGCACTGCCCCGGCGTCAGCCACGGCCGCTGCGTGACGTTCGGCCAGCTGGTCGGCGAAGCTTGCGCCAAGGACACGACCATCGGCGAGCTCGACTTCGCCTAAGCGCGAGCGACCGACCCACGAAGGCGGGACCCCTCCCTCTTCCGCCTTCTTCTCGATGCGGCCGTCCTCCGGGGCGGCCGCGGTCGTTTCGCGGCCCACAGGGTTCCCGCCGATACCGGAGGCCCTTGTCAGCCGATCGCCGCCAGCTCCAGCCGCAAGCACAGCCAGCGCTCGCCTTCGCGCTGTTCCAGGCACGCGTCCAGCGTGCCGCCCATCTGCCCGACCAGCGAGCGCGCGATGGCCAGCCCCAGGCCCGACCGCTCGCCCGAGCGCGCCGCGTCGGCGGTGTAGAAGGGCTCGAACAGCCGTTCGACCTCGCAGGAGAACGCCGCGTCGACATCGTTCGCGAACGTCGCCGTCACGCGGCCGCCGAGGGCCTCCCCCACCTCCACGTCGAAGGTCGAGCGCGCGTACTTGCCGGCGTTGTGCACGAGGTTCTCCACCACCCGCTCCAGCGCGCCCTCGTCGCCCCGCACGCGAACCGGCCGGTCGGGCACGCGCAGGCGCACTTCCAAACCGCGCTCCTCGAACAGTCGGTAGCGCCCCGCCACCGACTCGCGCACCAAACGGCCCGCCTCCACCGGCTCGCACGCCAGCGGCGCATCCTCGTTGCGTGCCTGTGACAGCTCGTAGAACTGCGCGATCAGCCGCTGCAGCGCGTCGGCTTTGCGGCGCACCGTGGCAAGCGACGCGCGCGTATCGGCGTCCATGCCCTCTTCATCCAGAAGCGCCAAGTACCCCACGATAGCCGTCAGCGGCGTGCGGAGGTCGTGGCTGATGGATTCCACCTGGGCCTTCAGCTCGGCCTCGTGGCGCGCGTACGCAACCCCCTGCTCGCGCACGGCCGCAAGCGCATGGTTCACGGTGCCCAGCAGCGCCTCCAAGTCTTTGTCGGGCTGCGGCAGCTTCACGATGCGGTTGTCCTCGAGGCCGCGCACGATTTCGGCCAGCTCGCCGTTCGCCCGCCGAAGCGAGCGCTTGAGCAGCGCACAGCGCACAGCGAAGAACACCGCCGCTCCCAGCGCCAGAACCGCCACCGCCCCGAGGACTGCCGTCATTGCCGCATCCTTTCCCGTCGCGCCCCTACAGCTCCCTCTTGCTTGCGCGCCACAGGCCCGCGATGCCGAACACCGCTACGCCTGCGAACCCCGCGATCAGGCACTTCGCCAAACCCGCCGGCGTGTCCCACAGAAACTCGGCCAGGCCGCTCTGGTTGATGGCCACCTCGTTGGAGAAGAAGTTGTACGGCAACCAGCTGGCCAGCGCGCCCACCGGCTCCACGACCATTCCCACCGCGTGCAGCGCCGAAGGCACGATGGCCACGATGGCCAACCACACCAGAAACGCAGCGCTCGTCTTCGGCAGCACGGAGCACACCGCAACGCCCAGCACAACGCAGGCGACGGTGAACGGCAGCGCCGCCGCCACGCCCTTGAGCAGGATGGGCACCGCGTCTGCGGGCCCCTCCAGCAGCAGCACGGCGCTGCCCACGTACACCGCCAGGATCACCATCATGCTGGCCAGCCCCAGCCCCGTGGACACAAGACACTTGCCCACGAACAGATCGCGTCGCGAGCAGCCGTCCGCGACGGCGTTCTTGAACGTGCCGTCCTTCCTATCGTCGGCGAACAGCACCCAGACGAGCAGCCCCGCCAGCAGAAACAGCGAGGGCAGCATCGAGATCAGATTGCTGAGCGAGAACCGCACGGTGGCGTAGGGGAAGTCGGGCGTGCTCGCCATCGCCCACAGCAATACGCTCGACAACAGCACGATAGCGCACAACACGCCGGTGAACAGGTACAGCTCCCGGCCGTGCACGATGCGGTAGAGTTCGCTCTTCGTGTAGTTCAGCATCATGCGACCCCCTTCTCCTTCAGCTCGAGATAGTACTGCTCGAGCGACATCTTCCTGCGCTCCAGCTTGGACACGTCCATGCCCGCTCGGACTGCCAGGCCGCTATACGCCTCGATGCCCGCCGCCGGGTCGAAGATGCGCACGGTGCCGTCCAGCAGCACCAGGTAGCGCTCATGACGCAGCTCCTTCTCCAGCAGCGCGGTGAAGCGCGCGGCATCCGACACGGCGATGTCCACGTAGTCGGCGCACCGCTCTTGCAGCGTGCGCGCGCTCACCTGCTCCACCACGCAACCCCGTTTCAGGAACGCGTAGGTCGTGGCCATCTGCTCGAGCTCCGCCAAGTGGTGGCTCGATATCACGATGGTAATGCCCTTGTCGCGGTTGAGCCCTTGGAGGAACGCGCGCATCTCCACGATGCCGCTGGGGTCGAGGCCGTTCGTGGGCTCGTCGAGGATCAGCACCTCCGGCTCGCCCAAAAGAGCCATCGCCAAACCAAGACGCTGCTTCATGCCCAGGGACAGCGTGCGGCAGCGCCGATCCTTCGCATACGCCAGCCCCACGGTGTCCAGCACGCGCGCCACCGCGTCCTTGCCCGGCACGCCCTTGCGTATGCGGCAGCATTCCAGGTTCTTCTCCACGCTCAAACCCGGATAGAAGCCGGGGCTCTCGATGATGGAGCCGATGCGCGTGCGCTGGCGCTCCAACTCGCGCGGCTCGTGCGCGCCGAACAGGCGCACCTCGCCCTCCGTGGGAAACGCCAGCCCGCACAGCAGCTTGAACAGCGTCGTCTTGCCCGCGCCGTTGTCGCCCACCACGCCGAATATGTCGCCGCGGCGGACGCTCACGTCCGCGTCGTACAGCGCGCAGACGTCCCCGCCGTAGCGTTTCGTCAGCCCCCTCGTCTCGATCACCGTGTCCATGGAATCGTTTCTCCCTTTCTTCCGCTTGCCTTGTCGTCTTGGGGAAACGATACGATGCAGCCTGGAAATAAGTCCTCAAGAAAGGTTAAGGAAAGCGTAAAGGCCCGCATCATGCCAGCTTGAAGCCGATGCCCCACACGGTTTTGATGTAGTCGCCCGCCCCTCCGGCCGCCGCCAGCTTCTTGCGGATGTTGCTGACATGCACGTTGACGGCGTTCTGCTCGCCGTAATAGCCGTTTTTCCACACCAGCTCGTACAGCAGCTCGCGCGAGAACACCTTGTCGGGCGAGCGCATGAGCACGTGCAGGATGTCGAACTCGTGCGCGGTCAGCGCCACCTCGGCATCCCCGAGCGTCACGCGGCGGCGCGCGACGTCCAGCCGCAGGTCGCGATGGACAAGCGCCTCGTCGTCGGGGCAGACGCCGCCCGCGCCCGCAGCCGCGCTCGCTCCCGCAGCGCGGCGCAGCACCGCATGAATGCGCGCGGCCACCTCGTCGGGGTCGAAGGGCTTCGTCACGTAGTCGTCCGCGCCGGCCGCGAGCATGCCCACCTTGTCGGCCGAGCCCGCCTTCGCCGACACCACGATCACCGGCACGCGCGAGGCCAGCTCGTCGCGCATGCACGCCATCAACGTCGGCCCATCCATGCCCGGCAGCATCATGTCGAGCAGAACCAGATCGAACGCCGCGCGTTCCATCTGCAGCAGCGCTTCGGTGCCCGAATACGCCTGCACGCAGCCGAATCCCTCGCGCGCGACGATCTTCGCCAGCAGCGCGTTGATGTCCGCGTCGTCCTCCACGATGAGAATGGTGCGCTCGCCCACAGCCCGCTCCTTCCGGCGCCGCTCTTCCGTAACCGTTTCAGGATACCCGAAAGGAAACCGCACGACCACGGAGAGCCGGCGACGCGCTATCATAGCTGCGACCGAACGAAAGGACCGATCCATGACCATCGAAGACCCCCGCACGCGCAACCCCTTCGACCGCGAGGCGCTCGCCCGCCGCGCGCTGGAGCTGCACGGCATGAAGTACAACTGCGCCCAGGCGGTCGCCTGCACGCTCGCCCCGCTGATCGGCGCCGACGAGGAGCTGTGCTTCCGCGCTGCCGAGGGACTGGGCGGCGGCATGGGCGGCCTCACCGAAACCTGCGGAGCCGTATCGGGCGCCGCCATGGCCATCGGCCTGGCGAACAGCAACGGACAAGACGACCGCACCAGCAAACAGGCGACGTACCGCATCGTGCGGAAGCTCGTGAACGATTTCCGCGAGCAAAACGGCTCCACCCTGTGCCCTGAGCTCAAGGGGATCAAGACCAAGCAGCCCCTGCGCAGCTGCGACGGCTGCATCGTCGACGCGCTCCAGCTGGCTGCGGACGCCCTGGCCGGCCTCCCCGCCGACAAACCACTCGACGCGTAGCCGGACGATGCACGCGGTTCGCGTCGTCCGACGAAACGGCGCGCTCGGCGAACGGGCCATCCGGTATCATGGAGGAGATCGAGACGAAACGCACGCGGAAAGAAGGCGGTCCACATGTCCCCCATCGCTTCCAACGTCAAGCTGACTAAGACCCTCAGGACGGTCGCGCTCCTCGCCGCCATCGCGCTCGCAGCCGCCCTCGGCGCCTGCTCTGCTCCGTCCGCGCAAGAAAAGGCGCAGCAAGCGCAGCCGGAGCCGCTCGTCGTGAACGACACGCCGGCGCCCCCGGTGCCCGACCCCGAGTACATCCTCGTCATCGGCGACGACTCCTGGGAAGAGTACACGCCGGGCCACGCCGACCTCATGATGCTCATGCGCCTCGATTTCGAGAAGCACCTGATCACGCTCGTCAGCGTGCCTCGCGATACCGCCTACGTTTTCCCTGACGGCAACACCGCGAAGCTCAACCAGATGCTGACCAACGCCGGTCCCGAAGCGCAGTGCCAAGCCGTGTCCGACGTCGTCGGCGTGGACGTCTCGCAGTACGTGGTGGTCGGCTTCGACGGGCTGCAGAGCATCGTGGAGCACTTCGGCGGCCTCGACGTGGACCTGCCCTACGGGCTGACGTACAACTTCTACACGAAGGACCATCCCGACGAGGTGTACGAAGCCGGGCCGCAGACGCTCACGCCGTGGCGCGCCATGGCGCTGTCACGTGCGCGCACCGGCTACGGCGACACCGGCTACCAGCAGGAGATGATCCGCCAGGTGGTGGATCGCCAGATGATGACGCGGTTCATCGAGCTGGCGTACGACGACCCTGCGCAGACCGGCGCCCTGCTGACGCTTCTGCAGGGCTTCGTGGAAACGAACGTGCCGCTCGACGACCAGCTGGCCTGGGCGGACGAGCTGGCAAGTGGCGACGAGATCACCGTGCACAGCACCACCGGCCCCTACTACGGCGATTTCCTGGAGGAAGCCGGCGGCCTATGGCTCGTGCCCGAAAGCCGCGAGGAATGGAAAGCCGTCATGAAGGCCGTCGACGCTGGCGAGGATCCGGCCCCCGCCGTGAGCGTCTGGAGCGCCGAGACGGAATCCCCGGAAGCCCCCGTCAGCGTCACCACGGTGATCGACCTGGGGTAAATCTCCTCTCGACAAGATAAAAACATCTGCCCGATACCTGGATGAGCCTTGCGTAACGCCCTGCTCGGCAGGGTTCGCTTATGCTACGATGAGGCTCAGAGAAAGGACGGCATGCATGCCCATCAACAAGGCGGTTCTTGCCGCGTTCAAGGCGGCAACACGGCTTCGGCCCGACATCAGGGAGTTCTACAAAACGCAGCGCCTCGCCGAGGACGTCAGCGCCAAGCTCGTGCTGCCCAACCCCCGCTGCCGCATCGACGAGGCTTTCGCCACGATGCCCGACGGCTTCGAGGTGCCGCTGCGCGTGTTCACGCCGCTTGACTTCGATTTCTCGCTGGCCGAGGGGCTGAAGGTATCCGAGGACTCGCGCGGCACCGTCCTGTTCTTCCACGGCGGCGGCTGGGTGAACGGCACGGTTGACTTCTACATCGACGCGTGCACCACCATGGCCATCCAACTGGAGCGACGCGTAGTGTCGGTCGACTACCGGCGCGCACCCGAACACCGCTTCCCTCAGGCGGCCGAGGACTGCTACGAGGTGGCGCGCCAGCTGTACGCGGGCACGCTGCTGGAGGATGTCGACCCCGAGAACGTGGTGCTGTTCGGCGACAGCGCGGGCGGCAACCTGGCGGCAGTGCTGTCGCTCATGGCGCGCGACCGCGGCGACTTCCAGCCGCGCACGCAGATGCTGCTGTACCCCGTCACGTACAACGACCACGACCCGTTCACGTCGTGGTTCGACTCGGTGCGCGAGAACGGCGAGGACTACCTGCTCACCTGGCGCGACATCGAGGGCTACATGGACCTGTACCGCTCGGCGCCCGCCGATTTCGACGACCCCTACTTCGCGCCGCTGCTCGACCCCGACCTGTCGCGGCAACCGCGCACGCTGGTCATCAGCGCCGAGTACTGCCCGTTGCGCGACGAGGGAGAAGCGTACGCGGCGCGGTTGGAGCTGGAAGGCGACCAGGAGGTGCAGTGCTACCGCATGCTCGACGCCGTGCACGGCTACCTTCTGTATCCGTCGGTGCTCAGCCTGGTCAAGGACACGTACCGCATCATCAAGCATTTCTTGGACGGCGACGATCTCACGCAGGAGGGCGAACCCGCATGGCTCGGGATACTTGGTACCGACTAGACAACGTCGGCAAGTTCTACTCGTCCCAGGCGGGCAGCTCGGCCCAGACGGTGTTCCGCTACGCAGCCACCATGCAAGACGATGTGGATCCCGCTGCGCTGCAGCATGCCCTCGAGAAGACGGCAGGCGTCTTCCCCAACTTCAACGTCTGCCTGCGCAGCGGCATGTTCTGGCACTACCTTGAACAGTCCGCCCAGGTCCCCGTCGTGCAGCAGGAGAACCTCCCCATCTGCTACGGACTGCACGTCCACGCGAAAAGCGTGCTGTTCCGCGTCAGCTACCACGCCGCGCGCATCAACCTCGAGGTGTCGCACATCGTGTCCGACGGGCGGGGCTCGCTCAGCTTCTTCAAGGCCCTGCTGCACGCCTACATCGAGGAGCGCTACGGCGTGAAGGGCGTGCCCGCAGAATACGACGGCTCAGACCACCAGAAGTCCGAGAACAGCTTCGACAAATACTTCGAACGCGACAAAGCCGCCGCAACGCGGGCACCGAAGGTATACCGGCTGAAAGGCTGGCGCGACGAGGCCGATCCCACGTTCTTCGAGTACCACCTCCCCGCGAAGCGCGTGCTCGCCCTGGCGCGCAGCTGGGACGTAGGCGTGACCGCGCTCGTGATCGCCGTCATCATGTGCGCCATCCGCGCCGAAATGCCGCGCCGCGACCGCAGCCGCGCCATCCGCATGGACGTGCCGGTCGACCTGCGCCAGTTCTTCAAATCCACCACCGTCAAGAACTTCTTCGGGCTGGCGTTCGTATCCTACGTGCCCGGCGACGAGGACGAGCCGGTGGAGACGATCGCCCGCATCGTGCAGGATCAGCTGAAAACCGCCACGCAGGCCGAAGAGCTCAAGAGCCGCATGAACCGCATGATCGCGCTGGAGAAGAACCCGCTTCTGCGCCTGGCGCCGCTGTTCGCGAAGGACTTCATCCTGGGGCTGGCGAACCGCCTGGCCGCGCGCGACGTGACCACCACTATGTCGAACCTCGGCCCCATCCGCATCGACGAACGCCTGGCCCCCTATATTCGCGACGTCAACATCCTGACCTCGACCACCGGCCTGAACTTCCTGATGTGCGCGTTCGGCGACGATCTGAGCATCGGCATCTCCACGGTGTACTCGAACCCGGACGTCATCAAGAACATCTGCAGGTTCTTCTCCGGCCAAGGCATCGAGGGGCGCATCAACATCAACAAGACAAAAGAAGAGGTGGCGGAAGACCGTCTTGAAGCCAAGATCGAGGCCTCGGTGAAGCGCTGGGGAGGGCAAACCCCCGCACGCGAAGGCGCGAGCGCGAAGAGCGAGGCGCCGGCGCACAACGAGACGGACGCGAGGGAGGACGACGGCCGATGAAACGATGCGAGAAATGCGGCGTGCAGTTCTCGGGCGACCTCGACCGGTGCCCGTTGTGCCAAGCCGAGCTTTCGGGCGACGCGTCGCCCGCGGTGTTCCCGCGCAACGAGGTGCGCAAGTCGGGCGCCATCGCGCTGGCGGTGCTGGCGTTCGCCACGGGGGCGTGCTTGCTGGTGATGCTGTTCTTGGGTCATCTGCTCCAGCTTCCGGGCGACATCGTGGTCACAGTCTGCGTCGGCCTCGTGGTGAACTACCTGTTCGTGCGCAACATCCTCACGCACACGCCCGACTTCCTGCGCGTCGTGGCGCGCTACTTCCTCGTGCTGCTGGCCATCGCCGCCATCTGGTTCCTCGTTTCGCGCAACCCGGTGGTCACCACCTTCGTCATACCCGGCATCTGCCTGGTGGCGCTCGTGTTCGACGGCGTGCTGCTGGCGGTGTTCCGCGGCACGTTCGTCTCGGGCTACGCGAAGTACCTGCTGTTCGACGTGGGGCTGGGCCTCATCCCGCTGGCGCTGCAGGCGCTGGGGCTCACTACGTGGGACGTCCCCTCGCTCGTGAGCGCGCTCACCGCCAGCGTGTTCCTGCTTGGGCTCGTGGTATTCGCGCGCAAGCAGCTGACAGCCGAAATCCGCAAGCTGTTCTCGGCGTAGGAACGTAAGCGCGAAAACGCCCGACCCCGCAGGGGATCGGGCGCCGATCGGTTCCGCTCGAGCAATGATGCGCGGCCGATGCAGGCTTACAGCTTGCCCACCAGGTCGATGCCCGGATGGAGCACCTCGGAGCCCGGCACCCAGCGCGCGGGGCACACGGAGTCGCCGTGCTCGGCCACGAACTGGCTGGCCTGCACGCGGCGCAGCAACTCGGCGGCGTTGCGGCCGATGTTGCCGGCGTTCACCTCGTAGCACACGATCTTGCCCTCGGGATTCACGATGAAGCTGCCGCGCTCGGCCACGCCCTCCTCCTCGATGTACACGTCGAAGATGTCGGCCAGCTTGTGCGTGGGGTCGGCCAGCATCGGATACGGCAGGTTTTTGATGTTCTCGGAAGCGTCGTGCCAGGCCTTGTGCGCGAAATGCGTATCGCACGACACCGCGTAGATCTCGCAGTTCGCCTCCTGGAACTTGTCGTACAGCGCGCCGAGGTCTTCCAGCTCCGTCGGGCACACGAACGTGAAGTCGGCCGGGTAGAAGAAGAACACGCTCCACTTCCCCAGCACGTCGTCCTTCGTCACCGTTTCGAAGTCGTCGTTATGGAACGCCTGGACGGTGAAGTCGTCGATTTCCTTGTTGATCATGGACATAGTTGCTGCTCCTATCTCTTGAAGACGCTTCCGGCGGGATCCGTCTTCGCCAAGTTGTTATCCAAAGCGAACTTTCTCATAATTGCTACTCACAAGCTATCGTATTCTAACGTCTCCGGACAATCTCCAAAAGCACGCCGGCTCTCCGAGGCCGTCCGATGGAAGGTTTGTCATATTCTCGACAAGTTTCGCCCGCCCGAAGCGCGGCGATGGCATACTAAGCCGGCTTCGCGAGAAACCCGCGCGGCAAAGAGCGCTCCTCTCGCCGCAATCCGATACTCCCCGTCCCGAAGGAACCATCCATCCTATGAATAAAAGCCTGCTCGCCCTTGCCACCGGATCGTTCGCGCTCGGGTTCGCCGAATTCGTGATGATGGGCATCCTGCCCGCGACGGCTACGGGGTTGCGCGTCAGCGTGCCCGACGCCGGCGATTTCATCTCCGC
>NZ_DBFEGU010000284.1:0-2553 GCF_048329335.1 Eggerthella sp.
CGTATCCCACCATGACCACCGACACCGCCGCCTCGGCCGCGAACAGGACGTTCAGCACTTCGGGTACCGCAAAGCCGTTAGCCTGGAAGAACGCGAGCGCCTTGCCGAGCGCCGTGGCCGTGATGACGAAGGGGAACGTCATGGCCGCGTAGCTGGGGTAGAACCGCAGGCGCAGCAGAACGGGGAGGCGCGACAGCACCACGGCGAACAGCACTTGCGCCAACACCAGCATCGCCAGGACGAACACGAGGTTCGGCTGGGGAGCCGTGGCCAAGTAGCCTACAAGGGACAGGCTCATGGGAGCGGTGTAGATGCAGAACAGCGGGCGTGCGCTTTCGGGGATCTCGTGCTTCATGTAGCGGTACGTCACCAAGCCCAAAAGCACGACGTAGCAGGCGAATCCGAACCAGAACAGCAGATGGCCCACTGCCTCCATGCCGAACGTCGGAGAGGTGACGGACGCTACGACGATGCCCACGTAGCAGATGAAGTAGGTTGGAAACACTTCATGCAGTTTGAAGTGCGAGATGAAGCGAGCGGTGAACCAGCCCATCAGCGCGAGGTGCGCCACAACGGCCGCCGACCATAGCGCAAATGCCGGAATGTACGCGAAGGGGGCCAGGTAGCCGGCCAGCTGCATGAGCGTCATGAAGAGGGTGGCGCTGACGCTGGCCATGATGGAGTTATGCAGGTCGTCGCGAATCATATCGGGGAACAGCGCGATCTTGGCGCCGAGCATGGCGATGAGCACCAGCGACAGGATGCCGCAGACGATGTGAACGATCTCGGTGTAGGGCTGCAGCAAGTTGCCCAGCGCGGCTAAACCGAGCGCAACGCCTGCGGTGGGTATGGGGACTTTTCTGATGATCTCGCGCACGGCGCTACCTTTCTACTGTCGCGCATCTTACTCCTTGATGCGCACGATGGAGGGGTCCCGCTCGATGTTCCATCTGAAACACGCACGGGGGTCTGTCTGCGGCTTGCAAGCCTGCGACCTGGGAAGGCTCGGGACTTGCGAGTCGCTGCCCATTCTTCCATTCCCCTACGAAAAAGAAAACTTCTAAATACTTATGTTATGATTACTATATCTTATGGTTATTGTTTGTCCTGATAGAGGTCGCAATGCTGGATTTCCGTGTCGAAACGTTTCTGACCGTTTGCCGAACGATGAACTACACGCGCGCCGCTGAGGAGCTGAACATCACGCAGCCGGCGGTGTCGCAGCACATCGCGCACCTCGAGCGCGATTACGGCGTGCCGTTGTTCGCCTACCGCAACAAGAAGCTGCAGCTTACCGACGCGGGCGCGCTGCTGCGCGATGCGCTGTCCACGATGGCGCACGACGAGCGCCTGCTGCGCGACCGGATGCGCAGCTCGGCCACGGGCGCGCGCGTGGAGCTGTCGCTGGGCATGACGTTGACGGCAGGGGAGTACCTGGTGGCTGCGCCGCTGGCCGACTACCTCAGGCGACACCCTGAACTGCATGTCGCCGTGCGCTCAGGCGGCACGAGCGAGTTGCTGGCGTTGTTGAACGCAGGCGAAATAGACTGCGCGTTCGTGGAGGGCTTTTTCGACAAGAATGCGTATGCGTGGGACGTGTTCCGCACCGAACGGCTGGTGTGCGTGTGCGCGGCCGATCATGAGTTCGCCGCTCGGCCCGTGCGCGTGGAAGATCTGTTCGACGAGCGGCTCATCGTGCGCGAACCGGGGTCGGGCACGCGCGCGGTGCTCGAACACGCGCTGGCGGCTCAGAACCTTACGGTGGACGGCTTCGCGCAGGCCAGCGTGGTGGAGAGCCTTGACGTCATCAAGATCCTCGTGGAGCACGATCTGGGAATTTCGTTTCTGTACGAGGCGGCTGTGGCGCGCGAGCTGGCCGCCGGCACGCTGCGTGTCATCGATCTGGAGGGGCTCGCCATCTTGCATGACATCGCATTCATCCGCCTGAAGAACAGCGTTTTCGAGCGAGAGTTCCAGAACCTGTTCGCCGATCTCTGATCGAAGGCTTCGACGAAGCTTGCCGGTCCTTCCTTCACCCGCTGTTCCTGCGCTCCGCTTCTCGCGCCCGTGCTCGTGCTCGTGCCTCCCCCGCGTTCGATCCCGCTCCCGCGCTCCCGCACCCGCTTCCTCGCGCTCGCGCACCCTGCGTTCGACCCGGCCACCCGCGTCTGCGCTCCCCACGCCCGCGTCCAATTACTCTGGATCCGCGTTTGCGCCCCCTCCTCGCGGCCCGCGCTCGATTCCGCTACCTGGATCCAGGTCCGCACCCGCGCTCCCCACGCCCGCGTCCAATTCCTCTGGGTTCGCGTTTTGCGCTCGATTCCGCGGGATCTGCGTTCGAGCCCGCTGCCCGGGTCTGCCTCGCCGTTCAGTTCTCCTGCGTCGCCCGGCTCGTGGGGGCGGTGCGCATCCCGGTCAGCCGGAATGTTTCACGTGAAACATCCGTACGCGTTGGAGGGGGGGCGCAGGATGGGACCCGTGCCGGCGAGCGCCCTGCGACGGATCGTTTCCCTGCGCATGGAAGAGAATGCTCGCTATGCACGATTCTTCTCC
>NZ_DBFEGU010000285.1:0-17726 GCF_048329335.1 Eggerthella sp.
GACGGTTACCATTGCAGGCCTGAGAACTTTCGTTCCCATCTTGTAACCTCGTTGGTATACCTCGGACACCGTCTCGTCGGGCACGCTGGCATCGTCCACCGTGGCCACCGCTTGCGCTTCCAGCGCGTCGAACGCTTCGCCGGCCGGGTCGATAACCTCAACGCCGTCCTTCTTCAGCACGTCGACGAGCTTCGCATGCACGGCCTTTACGCCGTCGAACAGGCCGCCTTCGCCGTTCTTCGTCGCGTAGTCGATGGTGCGCTCGAAGTCGTCGAT
Source organism: Eggerthella sp. (assembly GCF_048329335.1). NCBI lineage: Bacteria > Bacillati > Actinomycetota > Coriobacteriia > Eggerthellales > Eggerthellaceae > Eggerthella > Eggerthella sp. Next base: position 277 of record NZ_DBFEGU010000285.1, read on the forward strand.
GACGGGCAGCAGGCTGGTGACCAGCTTCTCCGTCGCGCGCGCCTTCTCGACCTCGCGCTGCTCGGTGGTGCGGCGGCGATACGTGTCCCACTCGGCGTGCAGGCGCAGGTACTTGTCCTGCCAATCCTGGGCCTCCGCCTTGGCCTGAGCCACCTGCTCGTCAGCCGAAGGGCCGGCGTCTTCGATGACCTCGGCCTCGATCGCCTCGCCTTGCGGCGCCGCTTCCGCGGCGGCAGCGTCGGAAGAGGGGGTTTCCTTGCTGCCGCTCGCGTCGGCGGGCCGGGCCTGCGGCTGGGCTTTCGCATCCGCAGGACGGTCGTCTTCGATGGGAATGCTCTTGCCTGCGCCTTGAGCCGCGCGCTCGGGCGTGGGCTGGTTGGGCTGGGCCATAGCGATTACTTCCCTTCCTTCTTGTCGTCGTCCTCGACGACCTCGTAGTCGGCTTCGATGGTGTCATCGGCCGGGGTGGACTCGGCGGCAGCGGCCTGCGAAGCGGCGTCCGGGCCCTGCGTGGAGTACACGACCTCGGCCAGCTTGTAGCCCGCCTGCTGCATCTTCTCGGTCGCGGCCTTGATGGCGTCCATGTCGGAGCCCTCGAGCGCCTGCTTCGCCTCGGCGATGGCCTCCTCAGCGGCGGACTTCACGTCGGCCGGAGCCTTGTCGCCCACTTCCTGGAGCGTCTGCTCGGTGGCGTTCACCAACGCGTCGGAGTTGTTGCGAACCTCGATCTCTTCCTTGCGCTTGGCGTCTTCCTCGGCATGGGCCTCGGCGTCCTTCACCATGCGCTCGACCTCGTCGTCGTTCAGCGCGGTGGAGCCGGAGATGGTGATCTGCTGCTGCTTGCCGGTGCCCAGGTCCTTCGCCGACACGTTCACGATGCCGTTGGCGTCGATGTCGAAAGTGACCTCGATCTGCGGCACACCACGGCGCGCAGCCGGGATGCCGGTGAGCTGGAACTTGCCCAGCGTCTTGTTGTCGGAGGCCATCTGGCGCTCGCCCTGCAGCACGTGCACCTCGACCGACGTCTGGTTGTCGGACGCGGTGGAGTAGATCTCGGTCTTGCGGGTGGGGATGGTGGTGTTGCGCTCGATCATCTTCGTCATGACGCCGCCCATCGTCTCCACGCCCAGCGACAGCGGGGTCACGTCGAGCAGCAGGATGCCCTCGACGTCGCCGGCCAGCACGCCGCCCTGGACCGCCGCACCCATGGCCACGACCTCGTCCGGGTTCACGGACATGTTCGGATCCTTGCCGGTGAGCTTCTTCACGAGGTCCTGCACGGCGGGCATACGGGTGGAGCCGCCCACGAGGATGACCTCGTCGATGTCGCCCGTCTTGAGGCCGGCATCCTTGAGCGCCTGCTCAACGGGCTTCTTCACGCGGTCGAGCAGATCCTTCGTGATGCGCTCGAACTCGGCGCGCGTCAGCGTGTAGTCGAGGTGCTTCGGGCCGGAAGCGTCGGCCGTGATGAACGGCAGGTTGATGTTGGCCTGCGTGGTGGAGGACAGCTCCATCTTCGCCTTCTCGGCGGCTTCCTTCAAACGCTGCAGAGCCATCTTGTCCTGGCGCAGGTCGATGCCGTTCTCGGCCTGGAACTTGTCAGCCATCCAGTCGATGATGCGCTGGTCCCAGTCGTCGCCGCCCAGGTGGTTGTCGCCCGCGGTGGACGCAACCTCGAACACGCCGTCGCCCAGCTCCAGGATGGACACGTCGAACGTACCGCCGCCCAGGTCGAAGACGAGGATCTTCTCATCCTTGTTGGTCTTGTCGAGGCCGTAGGCCAGCGCGGCGGCCGTGGGCTCGTTGATGATGCGGAGCACTTCGAGGCCCGCGATCTTGCCGGCGTCCTTCGTGGCCTGGCGCTGCGCGTCGTTGAAGTACGCGGGCACCGTGATGACGGCCTGCGTCACCGGGGAGCCCAGCTGCTTCTCGGCGTCGTTCTTCAGCTTCTGCAGTACCATGGCGGAGATTTCCTCCGGCGTGTAGTCCTTGCCGTCGATGTCGACCACCGCGCGGCCGTCCTTGCCCTTCTGCAGCTTGTAGCTGACGGTCTTGCGCTCTTCCGGCGTCTCGTCGTAGGAACGGCCGATGAAGCGCTTCACGGACGACACGGTGTTCTCGGGGTTCGTGACGGCCTGGTTCTTCGCGGCCTTGCCCACGACGCGCTCGCCGTCCTTGCGGAAGCCCTCGACCGACGGGGTGGTGCGGTCGCCCTCGGCGTTCACGAGGATTTCGGGCTCGGAGCCCTCCATGACGGCCATGGCGGAGTTCGTCGTGCCCAAGTCGATACCAAGAATCTTGCTCATTATCCTGCTTCCTCTCTGTTGGAGTTGTTACCTAAGTAAGTCGTTAGCAGTCGGTTTCTGTTTATGCGCCAAAGCACGCCCTGAGGGCGCACTCGGTGGACGAAGGGCGGCGGCTTGGAGATGCGATCCGCAAGCTCAACCTCGCTTCGACAAATTGGACTATATAATCTAAGTCTCATGCTGTCAAGTTAGTTACCAATTTGTCATATAAGTTTTGTTAACGTCCCAAACTATAGCTATCGAATGCCTATTGCGCTCCTCTCGCGCCGCACCGTTACGCCGCTTCCACGCACTTGTTTCCCGAACGCAAAGAACCCCCGCCTCATGAAAGAGACAGGGGTTCTCGTTGCGCTTGTCGAAAGCGAATTGAGCGGGAGGTTAGTCCTCGATGACCTCGGGGATCGCACCCATGGGGCACTCCTCGACGCAGTCGCCGCACGCGATGCAGGCGTCCTCGTTCACGACCTCAGCGACGCCGCCGACCACTTCGAGCACTTCCTGCGGGCAGGCATCGACGCAGATGCCGCAACCGATGCACTCATCGGCTTCGATAACCGGGTGAGACATAGTTAACTCCTTCTCGTCTAAAGCATTCCGACGGGATGCGTCGGGTCACTTCCCCAAAAACTTTATGCCCGCAAGATACCATTGTTGTCCGCAAATGCAAGAAGAAATGGCGAATTTCTCAGGGTGCGGCGGCAAATTCTCTATCGAAAGCGCCGCCGCTTTCATGCCCCGAAAGGCGCTATCGAAGGCCTTTGCGCATGTCAGCGCTCTCTTCCATACGCATGAGGGTGCTGCATGGAGAGCTTCTAGCAAATGCGCGGCAATTGCTCGCCCACCAGCATGTCGAGGATGCGCGTACCGCCGAACGCCGTGCGCAGGAACACCTTGGAGCCGCGCTCGGGACGGGCGGCCGACACCTCGCCGATGATGGCCGCATCGGCGCCGTACCGGTTCGCGCGCATGGCCGCGAGCGCTGCGTCGGCCTCCTCGGCCGCCACAACGCACACCATCTTGCCCTCGTTCGCCACCTGCAGCACGTCGTAGCCCAGCATCTCGCACGCGCCCTGCACGGCCGGCTTCACGGGGATGGCGTCTTCCTCCACCGTGATGTCCGTGTTCGACTGGGCAGCCAGCTCGTTCAGCGTGGAGGCCAGGCCGCCGCGCGTCGGGTCGCGGAAGCAGCGCGTGTTCGGCGCCGCCGCCAACACCTCGGCGATGAGGTGGTTGAGCGGGGCCGCGTCGCTTTCCAGATCGGCCGAGAAGCTCAAGCTCTCGCGGCAGCTCATGATGGTGATGCCGTGATCACCCAGCGTGCCGGTGACCAGCACTTTGTCGCCCGGCTTGCACTGCGCGCCACCCAGGTTCACGCCTTCGGGAATGGTGCCCACGCCGCTCGTGTTGATGTACACGCCGTCGCCGTGGCCGCGGTTCACCACTTTCGTGTCGCCGGTGACCAGATGCACGCCGGCCTCCTGCGCGCATTCCGCCATGGAGGCGCAGATGCGCTTGAGATCCTCAATGGGGAAGCCCTCCTCCAGCACGAAGCCGCAGCTGAGGTAGCGCGGCACGGCGCCGCTCGTGGCCACGTCGTTCACCGTGCCGCACACGGCGAGGCGTCCGATGTCGCCGCCCGGGAAGAAATGCGGCGTCACCACGAAGCTGTCGGTGGAGAACGCCAGCCGCTCGCCCGGAGCGGGCGCGGGCAGCACCGCCGCGTCGTCGCCGCGCAGCAGCTCGTCGCCGGCGTACGCGGCGAAGAACACATCGTCGATGATGCGCTTCATCATCGTCCCGCCGCTGCCGTGCCCCAGCATGACCGTGGTATCCATAAAGCTCCTTGCCCTTCTCGTGAGTCGATGCGAACGAATGTTTCACGTGAAACACCGCCCGTCCTGCAAAGCCGACGAGGGTTTCCGCGGCGCCCGAGATCGCTCCGCTTCGCGGCCGCGCGTGCTTCGCGCGCAAGGGAAAGCGAGCAAATGGCGAGATCGGGTGACACGGGAAGCCGCAGCGTCGACCCGTTCCGATAGCCGGTAGGCCGCCGGAACCGTATACCTATATATGCTGCCCCGTCGTGGTGACCACGAGACGACCGTTCTTCACGCCCTTCGTGCCCAGGATGAGGTTCGCGATGTCCTGCACGAGACCCGTTTCGCCGCGCAGCACGATGACCTCAAGGCAATGGTGCGCGTCGAGATGCACGTGCATGGACGAGATGATGGATTCGAAGTAATCGTGCTGGATAGCGTGCAGCTTCTCCTGCAAGTCGCTGGCGTGATGGTCGAAGACGATGGTCAACGTGCCCACCACCTCCATGCCCGGCGTGGAGCACTCGTCCTCCACCAACGCGTCGCGCACGAGGTCGCGCACCACTTCGCTGCGGTTTTTCGCCAGCCCGCGGCGCGCGACCAGCTGGTCGAAGCGAACGAGCAGCTCCTCGGGCATGGCCACCGAGAAGCGCATGAGATCGTTGCTCATACGTGCGGCGCCTACACGAGGTTGACGGTGACGTTCGCCGAAGCTTCGGCATCGTCCTCGAGGGCATCCTTGGCCTCGTCGAGCAGCGCGCGCACGTCGTCCAGCATGGCCTGGGCGGCATGCATCTTCTCGGAAACGGTGGCGAAGCCGGCATCTCCCGCCATATGCCCCAGGTTGTGCGCCCAGCGACGCTCCAACTTGATATGGTCGTCGATCTGCTCGATCATCTGCTCGAATTGCCCTGTGTTGATTCCGTTCGTGCACATACGCGCTCTCCTATCGTGATGCCGCCGCAGCGCCCATGCCGCGGCGGGCGTTTCTTGCTATCATTACGGTTATACGGCGAACCTATCTCGACCGCAAGGGATCGTGTGAAAAAATCTGCGAATGGTAACATGTACGAAGTGGCTCTCGACGAAGCGTGGGAGCTGTTCGACGAGCACCTTGATGGGGCGCGCTTGGCGCTCGTGTGCGTAGCGAGCGGAAGCGCCCTGAGCGAGCGCAGCCGAGCAGCGCTGAACAGCGCGATGGCTTCGTTGGGATACGGAAGCGGCGCGTGCACGTTCGCCGCCGTGGAAGGGCTGGACGACCAGGCGCTGTTCCTGCTGGTGGAGGGGCTCGACCCGCTCTGTCTGATCGCGACCGATTCGACAGCGGCCGCCGCGCTGGGACGCGCGTACCGCTGCGAGGTTCCCTTGGGAAAGCCCGGCCGCGCGTTCGGGCGCAGCGTGGTGGCATTCCGCGACTTCGACGCGATGCTCGACGACGGGCAAGACAAGCAGATCGCCTGGGCGCTGCTCAAGAAGCTGCCCCGCTTCGGAGAATAGGAAACGCCCCGAAAGCTCGATGCCTCCGAGGCGTTCTACGTACAAATGTTTCACGTGAAACATTCGCTTCGCTCTTCGTTTAGGACACGACCACGCTTTCGGCGGCCTTCAGGAGGTCGTGGACCTCGTCCACCGTCTCGGCTTCAGCGTAGATGCGCACGAGCGGCTCGGTGCCGGAGGGGCGCATCATCACCCACGCGTCGCCTTCCAGGTAGAACTTCACGCCGTCGCGACGATCCACGTCCACCACCTGCTTGCCGCAGATCTCGGCAGGCGCGTAGTTCGGCACGATCTCGACGCGGAAGTTCGCCATCTGCTCGTCAGTGATCTTCAGGCCTTGGCGCTCGAACTCCAGCTTGCCCACCTTCTGGAACATATCGTCCACCAACTGACCCAGGCTCATGCCGCGCTGCGCCATCGTCTCGCACAGGAGCAGCGCCATCAGCAAGCCGTCGCGCTCCATGACGTGGCTGGGGATGCCGATGCCGCCGGACTCCTCGCCGCCCAGCATGACGTCGCCCTTCTCCATCTCGGCGTAGATCCACTTGAAGCCCACCGGCGTGCTGGTCAGCTCCAGGCCCAAGCGCTTGCACTGGCGAGCCAGCATGGCCGACGCGGTGATGGTGGACACGACGCGACCGGTGAGGCCCTTGTCCTCGGCGAGGTGCGAGGTAAGCAGCGTGATGATGCGATGCGGGTTCACGAAGTTGCCGCGCTCGTCAACCGCGCCGATGCGGTCAGCGTCGCCGTCGTTGATGAAGCCGGCGTCGTAACCCAGCTCGGGAACCTTCGCGATGCAGCGGTCGACCCAGGGCGGAATAGGCTCGGGGTGCAGTCCGTCGAACGTCGGATCCTCGGCGTTGTTGATCTCGCACACTTCCACGCCCAGATCGCGCAGCAGCTGCGCCAGATAGATGCGGCCTGCGCCGTACAGCGGATCCACCACCACGCGCAGGTTGGCGTTGCGGATGGCCTCGACATCCACGCGCTCCTTCAAGGTGGCGAGGTACGGGGTCATGAGGTCGACCGTTTCGAACGCACCGCGCGCGTCGGCGGGTGCGTCGGCGAACGCAGCCTCCACGCGGTCGGTGAACTCCTTGCCCGCCGCGCCGCCGTCGTTCATGCGCAGCTTCACGCCCAGGTATTCGGCCGGGTTGTGGCTGCTGGTCAGCATGATGCCGCCCACCGCGTCGGCGTCCTGCGCCACCGACCAGCACAGCGTAGGCGTGGGGCAGTAGTCCTGCGTGAGCAGCACGCGGAAGCTCTGCGCCGCCGCGACCTCGGCCGCCAGCTGCGCGTAAGCGTGCGCATCCTGTCGGCAATCGTGACCGACGATGAGGGTGCCGGGCGCGTCGGCCGGACGGCCGGCTGCAACCGCGTCCTCCTTGAACACGCGCGCAGCCGCGTCGATGACGCGCACGAGGTTGTCGTTGGTGAAGTCCTCGCCGATGATGGCTCGCCATCCATCGGTTCCGAAATGAATTTCTGCCACGGAGCTTCCTTTCTCAAAGCCTGTTGCTCACCAGTATAGTCAATCGGCCGAGCAAGGCGCGGTTTCGTCGCAAAATAGACAGGGGAACGGATGTTTCACGTGAAACACTCGCCCGAACACGAAATGCATGTAAAGCCTCCCCGAACAAAACCCGTGCCGTCCTGATACGACGACGAGCACATACAGCACGGACGACCTGCACAGCAACGGACGACCCATCCGCCTCTATTTTCCTTCGCCAAATGCGATGCCGGTCATCCGACGAGGCCTCCGATGGCAAAAAAGCATCGAATTCGGAAGCCCGGAGTCGTGCCTTACACGCGCCGACGTCACGCCGAAAACGCTCGCCGCACAGAGCACCAGGTTACAGGCGAGACCCCTTTCGCCTTCGCGCGAAAAGTTTGCCCGAAAGACGGGATGATTTCCGAATTCGGTTGCTTTTTGCCATTTCGAGCGAGCAGGCTGACTAAGGCGCCCGCAAAGGAAGGCAATCCCGAGCATGATGCGCCAAGCAAGGAACCGAAACTGTTGTTTCGCATGCAGAAACCGAGGAAGGCATGCTCCGAGGGCGAGGGGCGGACCGAGAGGCGAAGGAGAAGGCGCACAGGCGCAACGGGCGCACGTCGCGCAAAATGACTCCGAAAGCAGCACAGGCCGCGGGGGGAAGCGGCCTGTGCTTGGACGAGTGAAACGAGGAGAACCGTTGGAGTCGGTGTGTCCACGAGTCATACTTTACGACGTTTATTATCCTGTGTCAAGAATAATATTCCTGCCTTTTCCGAATGTTTCACGTAAAACATTCGTGCGGCTTCCCGCGGCGCCGCACGGGGCCCCGCGCGAGCCCGTGCGGCCTTGCCGCCGAGCGGAACGCGGGCCATGTGCCTTTTGCTGAATTTGCGCGCGATCTGTTCCACCTGCTACTATGGCAACAGTCAGTACCGAGAGGAGCTTCAATGGCGAACAAGAGCTTGGCCAAGGATCATGCCGATATCTGCGTGCTCGTAACGGGCGGAGCCGGGTTCATCGGAAGTCACACCTGCGTCGAATTGCTGGATCAGGGCTACCACGTGGTCGTTGTGGACGACCTGAGCAACTCGAGCGAGCTCGCGCTTGACCGGGTGCGACAGATCACCGGCCTGGCGGCAAACGACGACCGCCTGAAATTCTACGAGGCGAACATCCTCGATCGCGCGGCGCTCGACCGCGTCTTCTCCGAGAACGACGTGGACGCCATCATCCACTTCGCCGGCTTCAAGGCCGTGGGCGAAAGCGTGCAGAAGCCGCTGGAATACTACTGGAATAACTTCGCGGGCACGCTGGCCCTGTGCGACGTGGCCCGCGCGCACGGCGTGAAGAACCTCGTGTTCTCGTCGAGCGCCACGGTGTACGGCGAGCCGGAGTTCATCCCCATCACCGAGGATTGCCCGAAGCACGACGCCACGAATCCCTACGGCTGGACGAAGTCCATGCTGGAGCAGGTGCTGACCGACCTGTACGTGGGCGACGACGAATGGAACGTTGTGCTGCTGCGCTATTTCAACCCCATCGGCGCGCACGAGAGCGGCCTGATCGGCGAGGATCCCAAGGGCATCCCCAACAACCTGCTGCCCTACGTTGCGCAGGTGGCCGTAGGCAAGCTGGAAAGCGTCGGCGTGTTCGGCGACGACTATCCCACGCACGACGGCACCGGCGTGCGCGACTACATCCACGTGGTGGACCTTGCGCGCGGCCACGTGGCGGCGCTCGACTGGATGGGCGGCAAAGTGGGCACCGGCGAAGCGAAAACGGCCGGCACCATGGCGGGCGAACCGGCAGCGGACGGCACGCGTCGCGGCGTGGGCATTTTCAATCTGGGAACCGGCACGGGCTCCAGCGTGCTGGACGTGGTACATTCCTTCGAGCGCGCCTGCGGACGCGAGCTGCCCTACCAGATCAAGCCGCGTCGCGCGGGCGACGTAGCTGTAAACTACGCGGCCTGCGACAAAGCGCGCGACGAGCTGGGCTGGGTCGCGCAGTACGACCTCGACCGCATGTGCGCCGACGGATGGCGCTGGCAGTCGCAGAACCCGGACGGCTACGCGACCGCTCGGGCCTAGACCGAATCCTCGACGCGGCCCTCGTTCTTCTCGTCGTACATGGCCCGATCGGCCGCGTCGAACAGCTCCTGATAGGTAGCGCCATCCTGAGGATAGCGCGCCACCCCGACGCTCAAAGCGATGGGCACCCCCAACGAGCGCGAGGCTTCTGCGATCAACGAACTCAGAGCCTCGCGCTTCGCTTCGATAACCGCATCGTCGTTTGCGCCCACGAGGAACGCCACGAACTCGTCGCCGCCGACGCGCCCCACCGGATCGCGATGACGGAACACGTCGAGCAACGAACGCGCCACCTCTTCCAGAACCCGGTCGCCCATGCTGTGACCGTATTCGTCGTTGACCTGCTTGAATCGATCCATGTCGATCACGAACAGCAAGCCCCTGCCCGTCTCGGGCAGCAATGCCGCCATCTTCTCCTGGAACGCCATCTTGTTGAACGTCTTCGTCAGCCCGTCCATTTGCGACTTGCGCGTGAGCAGCTCTTCGGTTTCGCGCTGTTTCGTGATGTCGACGATCTTTCCCACGGCCATGTACGGCTGGGAACCTTCGTACAGATACCGGCACGTGAACGAGAACCAACGATATTCGCCCGACAACACGCGTGCGCGACAGGTGATGGTGCGCAGCTCGTTCGGCGGCGCAGGGTTTTCGAACGCCATCCGGACACGCTTGTAATCATCTTCCAGGAAATCGATGAGAGGAATGCCTTTGGCCAGGTAGCCTTCGGCTGAAAGGGAGCTGAGGGAGAACATCCCGCGCGCATTCGGCGTCAGCTCAAGCGTGTCGCGCGGATAAGAATACTCGAACAGCACCGTGTCGAAAAATTCAGCGAGGACCTCGTAACGCTCCGCACTGCGACGCGCCCTTTTGCGGATGCGGCCAACCACCAGCGCCACGGCAAGGCATGCCGCCGCGCTGATGACGATAAGCAGCGCAGCCGTGTACACCGTCAAACGCAGAATGCTCTCCGAATGCTCGACCAACGAACTTTCCTGCGTGAAGTTCACGATAGTCCAATCGTTCACATCGAGGCGAATAGACGTGAGAAAGGTCATGTAGCCGTTCTGCTTGCCCAACATGACCGTTGCCACATCTCGCTCGTTCTCGATGCTGGCACGTACATCGGCGATCTGATCGGAAGACACGCCCCTTCCCTCAAGCACCTGGTACAGGGTGGATCCCTCATAACCTTCGAATTCCTTCGACACGGGAACGACGGTTCCGTCCTCTTTGATCAGCAGCGTGCCGAGCAGCGTAACCTGCGAGCTCGCCTGGCTCGTATCCAGAAGCTTCTCCGCTTTCACGATGCTGCGCAGCACGCCGACCACGCGCCCGTCGCGATTGACGGGCTTGGCTATGCTGAAGTAGTAGCCGTTCAGGCGGTTCGACTTGCGCACGTCGGACACCACCGTCTCGCCTGCGTACAGATGCCGAAGCGTTTCCTCGTCTCGCTCGTTGCGATTGCTCGCAACGCCCTGCTCCAGCTCCTCGATTGGAGTATAGGTAACCTGGAACGACCCCTGCTGGTTCCATTCCTCCAGATACGCAGCGAACGTCGAGCCGGAAGGATCGATGTCCGGGGACTCGGCCAACACGCACATGGTGGAGATGACGGAGCTCACCTCGCTGATGAACGACTCGACTTCCACCTTTTGCGCAGCCGTGTAGTCGTCCATGCTGACGCTGGCTAAATCGTAGAATTCGTCGCTGAGCTCGTTGGAGTAGACGCGGAAGATCGCGAACATCACGAGGCAAACCGCGATGATGGAGACGATCACCCCTATCACGGTGCGCAAAGAGTTGGCAGGGCCGACGCCCTTGTTTTCTTTCGCATGTTCGTGATTGTGTACGTCGCTCATGTCTTTGCGAGCCCCATCCGTCTTTGCAACCGGTGATCACCAGTATCCCGCAGAGGGTACGAAAACTCAACAGGAGAGCCGAAGCTCAACCTACCGGTTGAGGAGCCGATTAAAAAGCGGCATCGATCGAAGCCGATGCCGCTTGCGCAGTTCGAGGATCCCAACGAGACGCCGGCTAAGCAGCGGATGCCGTCCCGTCGTAGGTGCCCGGATCGGTATAGCCGGGGTCGTATCCGCCTGCACCGTCGGTACCGCCCGCACCGCCAGCAATAGTTCCGTTGTCGTACCCGCCGGTTCCACCCGCTCCGCCGGTGTTGTCAACGTAACCGTTATCAACGTAACCGTTGTCAACATAGCCGCCGTTGTTGGTCCCTCCGGTTCCCGATGCATCGGTGTAGCCCGGATCGTAATAATTGGTGTTTCCTGCGCCGTTGCCGGCGCCCGAACCAGTGCTGCCGTAACCGTTGCCGTACGTGCTGGCACCGCCTGTGGTGTCGCCCGGATCAACGTATCCTGACGAGACAACCGAGCTGGGGTCCTCTCCAGCCTCAACCAGCTTCATCATCTCCTTCGTCGCCACGGGATCGTTGATGACGTACGATACGTCGCCGATCATCGCCGTGGTAGAAGGAACCATCGCAGAGTAGATGGTAAGATCGCCGTCATCTTGGAACTGCTGGGCCAACGCGGCGATATCGCCCACCGCAAGATCCGTGGTCACGCAGTTGGCCGCTGCTTGAACCGCACCCAAAAGCTCGGCGGTGTTCAGTGCCAGCACCTTGTTGACGATGGCCATGATCAGCTTGCGCTGGTTCGCCGTGCGCGTGAAGTCTCCGTCGGGATACGCGCGGCTGCGCGCGAACACCAGCGCTTGGTTGCCGTCGAGGTGCTGCTCGCCTTCCTCGATAATGACGCGCGGCCACTCGGGATGAGCCGTGGTACCGTCTGCGTCGGGATCATCGACGCGCTCGGTCACTTCGACGTCCACGCCGCCGACTGCGTCGACCAATTCCTTCAACTTGCCGAAGTTCACTTCCGCGTAGTGCGATATCTCGATGCCCAGCAGCTGATTCGCTTCGCGGATGGTTCCGGCAGCGCCGCCGTAAGCGTAAGCGGCGTTGAACTTGTTCGTCCCGTAGCCGTCGATATCGATCTTCGTATCGCGGGGGATGGATACCATCGTGGCCTGGTTCTTTGCAGGATCGATGCGCACCACGATGTTCGTGTCGGAACGATGCATGTCCTCGGTGCTGTCCTCGGCCTCGTCGGTGCCGATGAGGATCATGTAGAAGGGCTCGGTGAAGGTCATGTCCTTTTCGGGCTTGAGCGCATCGTTGATGGCCATGATCTCTTCGTCAGACTTGTTTCCCTTGATCAGCTTCTCGTTGACGGAGTTCTTCCACAAGGCGAACGCCGAACCGCCCCCCACGGCCACCACGAGAATCGCGATGATCACGCCGAGGGCTATCTTCTTGCCGCGCCCGGCTTTCTTGCGGGCTGCCGAGTAGCTTGGATTGTTGCGCGAATATTGACTTGCCGCAGTCTGCCGGGCGTACGCGCCGTTCGCGCCGGAACCTTGGCTGCCGGGCGTGTAGGCCGCACGGTACGAAGGGCCATCGCCATACGCATCGCGGGAGAAAGCGCTTGCCTGGCTGTACGGAGCGATGCGACCCGACTGCGCGGCCTTGGCCGACCGCACGGCGCGAGCAGACTGAGGAGCCCGCGATGAGCGCGCTTCTTTACGGTTCGTTCGAGAGTTTCTTGACGCCATATGGTCTCCTCATCGACTCCGAACACGTCTGCCAAAGCAGGCACCGTACGTCGCGTACCCCTCGCGACACAGCGCTTCGATTGTCGAAGCCTTCATTTTCTCATACCTACGAGAACCCGCTTTCGCCGGCGATTACACCATTTCCGCAACATAACCCGAGGTCGACGCGCATAGATTCTCACGTATGGCAGATATTGTAGCATCGTTGACCTACCATCATAAAATAGGCATGGGCTGGGTACAAACCGCACATTTTCTAAAAATGAACCGAAACGTATTCATGCGGTTACAGCCTTCTGCTCGCACGCCGGTACTCTAGTGGACATGCAAGCCGAGCACGAACATAGTCCGCTGAATGATGACGAGCCTGATCAGAGCAGGTTCTCTCCCGTGCTTGGCGAGAACGTCAGACGCATGCGCTCGTACAGCAACATCACGAAAACGCGCCTCGCGCTCATGGTGAGCATAGGTCGCCCGCTGCTCAATAGGATAGAGGACGGCACGGCGGACGTACGGCTATCCGTCGTCACGAAACTGGCGGATTCCCTTGCCACGACACCGAGCTTCCTGCTGGCGAAGCACAGCGACGAGGACATCCGCCACGAAATCGCCCATCGGAAAGCAAGCTCCCCCGTCGCTGCGGTGCGACACGCGCGCTTTTACTAAGAGCGGGCATCTCTTTTTCGCAGCACCGCGTACGTGATCCCGGAACCCAGCGCGCTGCCCGCAGTATCCACCATCCAATCCACCGGGTCGCACATGCGCTCGGGCACGAACAGTTGATGAACCTCGTCGCTCACCCCGTACAAGCTGGCACAGGCGATGGCGATGAGGCACGCACGACGCAGCGGCATGTGGCAGCGCAGCGCGTTGGCCAGAAGCGCGCCGAACATCGTGTACTCGCAGAAGTGCGCGATGGACGACAGCGCGTCCACCCCAGGCCCCAGCAGCTGCTCCTGCACGGCCTGCATTGCCCGGTAGATGCTGGAGAAGATGCCGAGCCCCGTGTTGAGACCCGTGCCGGTGTTCGAAGACATGAAGAAGATGAGGCACGCCCACGCCGCCACGAGAGCCCAGCTGATGACGGTGAACTGCTTCGACGGGCGGGGCTGATTGGAGAGGGTCGACGGCTGATGCTCCATAATGCCAGCCGCCTAGCGCTCGACCGCGAACTGCAGCAGTTCGCGCGCGTCTTCGATAACGACGTCCGCGCCCGCCTTACGCAAGGCGTCGGCGTGGTGATAGCCCCACGACACGCCAATGGCGAACGCGCCGGCGTTGCGCGACACCAGGACGTCCCCCGGCGAGTCGCCCACGTACGCCGTGCGGGCTGGTGCGGACCCCAGCTCGTCGATGCAGCGCAACAGCCCCGTAGGGTCGGGCTTGCGCGGAATCTCGTCGCATTCGCCATACTGCACCGGGAACAAGCCGGGAAGATAGGCGTCGATCACGTCATGCACGCCCTGGTCGAACTTGTTGGACAGAACGCCCAGGCCGATGCCGCGCTGGGCGAGGGCAGCCAGCGTCTCTTCCATATGCGGGTAGGGCTTCGTCAGCTTGTTCCCGATGACGGGATAGAGCTCCATCCAGCGGCGCATGGCGGCCTCGGCCTGCTCGGGCGAAGCATCGGCGGGCACGGCCTGGTACATGAGCGCGCGGGCTCCGTTGCCCACGAAGCTGTGGATCTCGTCGGCCGTGCGGCTGGGGAAGCCCTGCTCGTTCAAGGCGGCGTTCGTCAGAACCACCAGGTCGGGCAGCGTGTCGAGAAGCGTGCCGTCAAGGTCGAACACAAAGGTATCGAAACGAGCCATGTCAATCTCCTCGCTAAATGAAAAATCCAAGCCGAAGCTTGGATCGTAGGTTCATGGAGCGGGTGACGGGACTCGAACCCGCGAATACAAGCTTGGGAAGCTATTTCCATCCCGAGCTCCATTTCCGAGAAAACCGCTCGTCACCTGCAAAATCGCTTTTAGAGTTTAGCGCATGGCGAGAAGTTCGTCAAAAAGTTCGTCAAATTTCAACTGTTTTCAAAACTGGACATCTGCAAGAGAAAAATCGAAGGGCACCGACAAACGCCGATGCCCTTCGTTGATTGCTGGAGCGGGCGACGGGACTCGAACCCGCGGTACAGGCTTGGGAAGCCTGGGCCTTACCACTTGGCGACGCCCGCAATTCATTCGCTGACTAAACGCAGCGCTTGAATTATAACGCATCCCAAGCAAAACGCAGCGGAATACAAAAGTTCCAAAACTATGCGGCCTGCGGCAGCGATTCGAGCCGTGAGACGTACCTGTTGGATAGCTCCCTGCTTGTCGAGGGGATGTAGCCCACATAGAGGTCGAGCGTATAGGACGGCGACGCGTGTCCGAGGATGACGGAGATGGTCTTGATGTTCTCGCCGCGAGCGAGGTTGATGGTGGCGAACGTATGCCGCAGCGCGTAGGGGCGCACGCCCTCGAACCCCACCTTCTCCACGAACCTTTGCCACTGCTTCTTGAACACGTTGTAGGTGAGGGGCTTGTCAAGTTCTCCCACGAGAGGCGTGCTTGGGCCGGGCCTGATGCCCATGGCGCGCAGGCGTCTGCTCTTCTCCTCTATCCATCTGCCTATCTCGCGGGAGGTGTAATCGTCGATAGGAACCGTGCGGTACGACGAATCGGACTTCGTATACTCAACGATTTCCGCCGTCCCGTGTTCGAGCGACCCGGTGATTCTCGCCGAAGGGACGCCGCCGACGTTGACGCCGCCCATCTTCAAAGCGAGTGCTTCCTCGGGGCGCATCCCGCTGGAGAAAAGGGCGAGGCACGCCACCTTGAAAGGCGACAGGGGAAGCGCCTTCACTTCATGGAGGAACCGCGCCGCATCCTCCTCCATGAGAGGGTCGATGAGCGGGCGGCTCTTCTTGAAGTTCTTGGAGAGGAAGCGCGCCTTCGCCACGTTCTTCTGCACGAGCTCCCTATCCAGCGCGTCGTTGAGGATCTCGCGGCAGAATTTGAGGATTTTGTGCTGCATATCGGGCCCGGCAACGCGCGGGGAGCCGAGCGGCTTCTTCTTCCGCCGATTCCCCTCGCGCACCGCCTGCTCGCGTTTCCTTTTCCATTCCTCCACGCGCTCGTTTGCCCACCGCCGCGAAATCTCGGGCACCTGAAGCAGGCATCGCTCCACGTCCATCGCCGTCAAATCGCGAAGGGGGATAAGCCCTATTACCTCACGCAGGTACTCGGCGTATCGCCGCTCGTTGGCTAGGGTTTGCCTTCCTATGGCCCCATTGCTGCGGAGCGCAATGTAACGCTCAACGTACTCTCCGAAAGGCGTTGCGGGACTCAGCGGTGAAACGTCTTGCGCCCCAATGCCCACCCCCGTCGTCCTATCTTCAAGCATTCTGTTGGCATCTTCCTCGAACTCGGCGATGCGCGCCCTGAGTTCTTCGCGCTTGTTGCGGGCGAACACCGTCCGCGACAGCTTCTTGCGCCCCATGACCCCCTGGAACTCGGTGGGCACTCTGATGCGCAGTTCGTAGGCGGTCGCTTTCGGGTCGTCGCGCTTCCTGCGGGGAAGCCCCTTCGCCTTCCTCGCCTCATCGAGATCCACGGGCTTGTCGCATTTGAGCGTCTTCGTCATTCTCTCCTCCATCTTCGCGCCTGTTCAGATAGCGCAGGAGGCAGAGCTTGGGAACCAGCCACTTCGACCCGAACTTGACCCCGCGCATCTCGCCCGCCGCCAACAGCTTCCTCACGCCCTGCGACGTGAGGCCCGTGAACTCGGCTATCTGGCAGGGGGTCATCATGTAGGGGTACGGTTCGAGCGCGGGCAGGAACAGCCCGCCAGGGTCGGCCCCGCAAAGCGCCTCGTCGTCAAACGCCGCCTCCGCGCGACGCTCATAATGAGCCATTTCGGCAGAGCGCGAAACGATGCGATTTTCCGCATCGCATGCTTGACAAGGGACGAAAGGCCGCGCGGTCATCTCCTCACGACCTTGTAGTCGTAGCCTGTGCGGGTATTGCAGATGGTGCAGGGCTCGCGTTGCTCCTGCTCGAAGTCCGCGCGCCACACCAGGTAGTCGTCCGAGTCGCAGAACGTCTGATGGCACTTCCTGCACAGCGTGAGCAGCATGAAGTCGTCTCCCGGCCCTTTGAGCCCCAGGCTCACGGCGAGTGCAGCGTCCACAAGCCTCATCTGCTCGGCGCCGATGTGCCCCGCCCTCCCGCGCAGGCGCAGCTTGTCGATGGTGCGCAGCTGCTCCAGGAGGGCGACCGAGCCCTCCCTGAGCCCGGCCGACGCGGGCACGGGTACGTGCACGGGGAGGTTCGCCTTGGGCTTGCCGGTTATGGCGGCGACGATGATAGTTTTGCTGCGCCTGTTGCCCGCATCGTTTTGCACGACGAGGACGGGACGCGTGCCTCCCTGCTCGCATCCCAGAACGGGGTCGAGGAAAGCGAAAAACACATCGCCCCTGCGCGGATGGTCGTCCATGAGGCACCTCCTTCGTTTCGATATGTAACTGCGGCCGAGAGTCGGGGTCGTCCGACCCGCGGCCGCCTGAAACGCCGCTTCCGCGGCTCCCGCTCGCCCACGAGGCCCCTCATGGCGTGGCGCGCTCTTGACCTTGCAAGGG
>NZ_DBFEGU010000286.1:0-3691 GCF_048329335.1 Eggerthella sp.
CACCCTTCTTTCGTTTCGCTTCATAGCTTCCCCGTTTCCCCATGGCTTCCATACTGCCAGTCTACGAGGTGTATCCATTCTGATACAACGTTTTTCGCATGATGCGACGCATCATGCGATTCAGCGTAAGAAGGATAGGCGACAATAGTTTGATCAGGCTAAATAAAACCGATACTATGCGCGGGAGTACGTTGCGTACATGCGCATATGCAATTCGTTCGTTTTGGATTTGAGCGAAGCATCCACGCCGGCATACAGCTCGGCCGTGACGCGACCCAGCTTGCCCGTGACCAACGCGGCGCTCACCTCGCCTTTCTCGGTGAGACTGATCGCCTTGTGGCGACGATCAACTCCGACGCCGTATGAAACCAGACCTTTGCGAGCTAACTTCGCCACCAGCGTAGAAACCGTGGTTCGCTCGAGCATGAGAATCTCGGCGATAACCGAGCAAGGCAAAGGCGAAGGCCGCGTTTCCAAAACGGCAAGGCATCGATACTCGACGAACGACAGTCCAGCATATTGCACGACAACCTGCGCCCAACGCCGCAACAACGCCGCGACGATCATGAGATAAGCCGGAGTGAGAACCGAATGGCATGAGCGGTTGATCTCAACCGTGTCCACCCCAAGCTTTTCAGCCACCGACGGGAAGGAGCTCATGATCTCTTCAATGTCCTCGTTGGTATGGTTCGCCCACACCGACGATCGCAGATTTCGGTATATGCCTTCGTACCCCCGCGTGAGCGTACGAGCGCCGGCGACATTCTCCTCGAGAACGATCAGCCGACCGTCGCTCGCACAACGCCCTTTGTTCACGAGCCCCGCCCGCGACAACGCATTCGCAGCCACTACGACAGTGTTCTCACTTGCTAGCGCGTTGCGGGAAAAATCGGCAAGCAGCATCGCACCACCATGGGATCGCACCGAAGACAGTAGGCAGAACTCTAGGTAAGACACCTTGCACAGCTCTGCAATCGAATCGCCGATACGGCGATGCAGATCGACCACTACGGTAGCCAATTGCAAAGTGAACAGCACTTCGTCTTGGATCATGCGAGCCTCCCTCGATGCCTCCCTGCATCTACTCGGCACATTCGCAGATTGTGCCCTATAGGTCACGTAGTATACCGCACAAGACCGTACTCTTTGTTTATGACTCACGCAACGAGAAAAAACGTCGGACAGCGCGTCCGGGCGCTTCGCGAGGAGAGCAATCTGACGCAGGAGCAGCTTGCGCTCATGACGGGTGTAGGACGGTCGTACCTCGCCAAGGTGGAGGCGGGCAACCGCAACGCCACCATCGACTTCATGGAGAAGGTCGCGCTCGGCTTGGGCGTGACGCTGGGTCAGCTGTTCGAGGGCTTGTAGGCTTCCTTTCCCATGGACGCAAGCGCATCTTCGACATCGACATAGGACGCGAGCGCCACCGCACCTCCCGCGGCCCCGTCTTCTGCGAAAACGCCTGAAACTCGCACCCGCGCGGGAACGCCGCCGCGATTCACACACACGGTTCCGGCGAAGCCTCGCTCGCCCGCCTCGCGAGCCTCCTTGGCCAACGCACCGACGGCTCGACGCCCCTCCTCGTCGTCGCCCGTCACCAAACTGTAGCAAGCATTGGATTCGAGAGTTGTGAAAGCTTCATCCAACCTATGACGAGCAAACCCGATGCCCAGCAGCTCCATGAGCGTGCCTTCCTGCGCGACATCTCGCGCCTTCGCCCTTTCGCGCTCGTCGAAGCGGTCGCCGCGAGCACGTCGAGAAGGCGCTACGTCCGACGTGCTCCTGTTCTGGTAGAAACGGCGCTTATCGCGGTACATCGCCTCGTCTGCATCGAACAACGTTCTATCGATCTCACTCGATCGCGGCGTCCATTGCGCGCCGGTAGCCACCTCGCACGACGGAACTTCGTCGAACGCTTTCTGCAGTCGCTCCACAAGCGACCGAAAGCCCGCTTCGTCGGTATCCACGACCGTGGCCACGAACTCGTCGCCGCCCACACGGTACAGCCGCGCAACCTCTCCGAGAACGCGCTGCATCGTCTGAGCGCATGTTTGCAACAGATGGTCGCCTTCAGCATGGCCGCCGCGATCGTTGATCTCCTTCATACCGTTGACATCGAGAAAAACCGCGCCGAACGGGCGCGCCAGCTTCTCAAGGCGCCGCACGTCCTCGTTGTAGCGGTTTCGGTTGTATAGCCCGGTCAGAGAATCGTGGTAGCTCATCGCCACTAGCTGGCGCTCGTTTTCGATACGCTGCAACGTCATGCTGTAGAAGTAGCACAACGTGCGCAGCAGCGGCGCGATGTCGCGGATCTGGTCGGCCGGAGGGTTGTCCATGCCGAGGAAGCCCACGAGACGCCCGTCGCGTTCGATGGGGGCAACGACCAGACTGGCGATCTCCTGCACGTGCAGCGTTTCGTACTCACGAGGATCGACAACGCCCTTGATGGCGTCCAGATCCTCGATCAGCACGCATTCCCCCCGACCGAACAGGTCGAGCCACCGCTCGAACAAACGGTAGTCCATATCCTGAAGGCTTTCGATCTGGGAGGATATGCCGTCAGCACACCACTCGTGCGTATTGCTGAACCCCTCTCCGCGAGCCGAGAACAGATAGGAGCGCTCGGCTCCAAGCTCCTCGCCCAACCGTTCGAGCATGCGCACGGACGCACGCTCCGGATCGGTCTCGCGATACAGATCGTTAGCGATCTCGAGGATGACCTCCTCGTTGCGATGCAGGTTCCGAAAGCGCATACCCTCTTCTTTTTGATCGGTGAGGTCGAAGCCCACCTCAAGACGAACCAGCTTCCCGCCCCATTTGATCAGACGATCGTTCAGCAGATGGCGATGGTTCGTCAAAGGGTTCGTGAATTCCCACACGTAGCTTTTCTCGACGCTGAGCAGATGATTCGTGCAGAACGGACACGGCTCATCGCGCCCTTGCAGGAATTCGTAGCACTTGACGCCCTCCAGATCGGCATCGAGCGGCACCTTGAAAAGCCGGCGGCCCGCCTCGTTCACGTGCAGAAGCTCGTACGTCTCGATGTCCGAGATGTAGAACGGATCGGGATAGCTCAGATCGTCGTTGTATTCAGCCATGGAGAGCCTTCGTTCACGGTAACGGACATGCCGGCGTTTGCGCTTCGCGGTTACTGGTATTGCGTCCTAGTATAGCGATATTCTCAGTAACGTGCGCGCCCGATCGCAAGCTCCAGAAGAACGGCAGCGCCCTCCGGAGAGGGCGCAAAAAGCCGTGCATGCTCGATAGAAGACGAGAGGTCAAGCGCTGGGAAAACGCAGCACGAACGTGGTGCCCTGCCCTTCGGCGCTCTCCACCTCGATAACGCCTCCGTGGTACATAACCGCATGCTTGACGATGGCCAGACCCAGTCCCGTTCCTCCGGTTTCCTTCGAGCGGCTCTTGTCCACGCGGAAGAAGCGTTCGAACACCTTGTCGTGCAACTCGGCCGGGATGCCCGGTCCCGTGTCGCTGACGCGCACGACCGTCTGGTACGCGGCGTTCGCGAGCCCGCCTTCCATGCATTCGGAGCCCACCTTCATGGTGACGAGGCCGCCTTCGTGGTTGTAGCGGATGCCGTTCTCGATGAGGTTGTACAGCATCTCCTCGGCCAACGTCTCGCTGCCCGCGATGCACGCCGACGCGCCCTCCACCCGCACGCGCACGCCCTGGT
>NZ_DBFEGU010000287.1:0-4032 GCF_048329335.1 Eggerthella sp.
GACAAGATCGTGGTACTCAAAGAGGGCCGCGTCGCCGAGCAGGGCGCGCCCGCCGAGCTCATGGCGCGCGAGGGAGGGCTGTACCGGCGCATGGTGGAGCTGCAGACCGAAGCTTCGGGGTGGTCGCTGGCTTCCTGACGCCTCGCTTCTTTCCTTCGGCGATGGCGCTCGGCATGCCGTCGCGCCGGGAAACCGTCGGGACGAGGCGCGCGCGACAGGGCTGCATGCGCCGTTATGCGTTACCATGGTGCGAGGCGCATAGCGCGGCTTGGAGCCGCGCCGAGGAAAGGATGTAGACAGTGGATCGCGTGTTGCTGAAAGGCGCGCTGGCCGAGCTGTTCGACGAAGGGGCGGCTCGCTTCGACGCTTCGATGGCGGAGCTCACGACGTTTCGCATCGGAGGTCCGGCCGACGTTCTCGTGGAGCCTCGCACGGCGGACGAGGCGCGTGTCGTATTGGCGGCATGTCGCCGCCTGGGCGTTGCGGTGCGTGTGATGGGGCTTGGCAGCGACGTGCTGGTGGCGGACGAGGGGCTTCGTTGCGTCGTCGTGCGCATCGCCGAGAGCTTGTCGCAGGTGGAGGTCGACGGCGAGCGGATGCATGTGGAGGCGGGCGCGTCGAACGCCGACGTGGCGCGGCGCGCATGCGAGGAGGGGCTTGCGGGATACGAGTTCGCCTGCGGCATCCCGGGCACCGTGGGCGGCGCGGCCGTCATGAACGCGGGCGCCTACGGAGGCGAGTTCAAGGACGTGGCCGAATCGGTGCGCTGCCTCACGCCGGAGGGCGAGCTGGTGGACGTGGACGCCGAGCGGGCGCAGTGGTCGTATCGGCATTCGATGATGGGCGAGGCCGGTTTCGTGGTGCTGGGAGCGACGCTGCGCCTGGCTCCCGACGACCCGCGCGCCATCCGGGAGCGCATGGACGACCTCGCGCGCCGGCGCGCCGAGAAGCAGCCGCTCGAGCTGCCCAGCGCCGGAAGCACCTTCAAGCGCCCTGCCGGGTTCTTCGTCGGGCAGCTGGTGCAGGAGGCGGGGTTACGAGGGTACCGCGTGGGCGGTGCCCAAGTGTCCGAGAAGCACACCGGTTTCGTGGTGAACGCGGGCGGCGCCACGGCGGCCGACGTGCGCCGCCTCATCGCCGATGTGCAGGAGCGCGTGCGGGCGAGCGCCGGCGTGGATCTCGAGCCCGAGGTGCGCATGTGGGGCTTCGAGGAATAAGCTCGTCCCCAATGTCTTGCGACAAAGGAACAAATGTTTCACGTGAAACATTTGTTCGCGCACGAAGATGACAGGAGGCAGCAACCGCTCGCTTAGGTAACGGGCGGGCGTGCGCTTGCTTGGGCGATATAGAGGGCGAGCGCTTCTTTAGGCGAACTGCCCTTTCCTATGAATCACGGAAATGTTACTATTGCTATAACATAAGTGGACGCAAGGGGGCGTGCGTATGATCGATCGGGCTTTGTTCGCGCTGGAGGGCATCCGCGGCGCGCTGGCGGCGCTGGTGGCCCTTGCCGTGGCCCGGGCGCTGCTCGTGGTGGGGCAGGCATGGTCGTTGGCAAGCGCCATCGTGCATCTATGGGAAGGCGCGCCGCTGCCCGACCAGGCTCCGCTCATCGTCCTGTTCTTCCTCTGTTTCGTAGGCGGCCAGCTGGTGCGCTACGCGCAGGATTCCTATCTCGACCGCTACGCCTACGCACGCATCGACGCACTGCGCCGCGAGCTTCTGCAGGCGGTGTTCGGCCAGGGTGCGCGCATCGTGCAAGCTCAGGGCACCGGCAGCGTCACTGCGATGGTGTTGGAGGGCATCGACCAGGTGGAGACGTACCTGCGCCTCATCCTGCCGAAGATCGTGTGCGTGGTCGTGGTGCCGTTCATCGTGCTGGTCTGCGTGTTCCCGGTGGATTGGGTGTCGGGCGCCATCATGCTGGTCATGTACCCGGTCATCGTGTTCTACATGGAGCTGATCGGCGCGACGGCGAAGGCGGCCGCGTCGCTGCAGCACGAGGAGTACCAGCGGCTGTCGAACCATTTCATCGACTCGATGCGCGGCATCGACACGCTCAAGCTTTTCGGCCGCGGCAGGCGGCACGGGCAGCTCATCTACGAGGTGAGCGAGCGCTTCCGCGAGGCAACGGTTAAGACGCTGCGCATCGCCACGCTGTCGGGCTCCGTGCTCGACCTCATCTCCACGCTGTCGCTGGCGGCCGTGGCCATCATGCTGGGATTTCGCCTCGGGGACGGCTCGATCGCCTTCTTCCCGGCGCTGTTCGTGCTGGTGCTGGTGCCGGAGTACTTCAAGCCCATCCGCGAGTTCGCCAGCGACTACCACGCCTCGCTCGACGGCAAGAACGCGCTTGCCTCCATCCAGGGGATCATCGCGTCGGCGGCGGAGGGCGCGCCGGACGTCGCAAGCGACGAGGCCGCGGCGCCGCACGACGTTCCCGTCTGGAGCGAAGATGCGACGCTCGAGCTGGACGGCGTGCGCTTCTCGTATCCCGAGCACGAGGCGCTTTCGGACGTGTCCTTCGCCGTGCGCGGTTTCGCGCGCATCGGCGTCATCGGGGCCAGCGGCTCGGGCAAGAGCACGCTCGTGAACCTGTTGGGCGGCTTCGCGGCTCCCAGCGCGGGCACGGTGCGCGCCTCGGGGCGGCAGCTGGCAGACCTGCGCGAGCCTTCGTGGCAGCGCCAGGTGCTCTACATCCCGCAGGACCCGTACCTGTTCCAC
This sequence comes from Eggerthella sp., assembly GCF_048329335.1. Classification (NCBI taxonomy): domain Bacteria; kingdom Bacillati; phylum Actinomycetota; class Coriobacteriia; order Eggerthellales; family Eggerthellaceae; genus Eggerthella; species Eggerthella sp. The sequence continues at coordinate 2,725 of NZ_DBFEGU010000287.1, forward strand.
GCCACGCTGCGCGACAACATCGTGCTCTACCGTCCCGATGCCGACGACGATGAGGTTGCGTGCGCGGTGGAGGTCGTGGGGCTGGGCGATCTCGTGGCCGAGCTGCCGGACGGGCTGGACACGCTGGTGGGCGAGGGCGCCCGCGCGCTGTCGGGCGGCCAGGCGCAGCGCATCGCGCTGGCCCGCGCGCTTTTGGACCGTTCGCGGCGCATCCTGCTGTTCGACGAGCCCACGGCGCACCTCGACATCGAGACCGAGCTGGAGCTGAAGGAGCGCATGCTGCCGCTCATGGAAGGCCGTCTCGTGGTGTTCGCCACGCACCGGCTGCACTGGGTGCACGACATGGACGCCGTGCTGGTGATGGAGGACGGGCGCGTGGCCGAGTTCGGCGCGCCTCGGGAGCTTGCCGCGCGCGACGGCGCGTACGCGCGCTTGGCGTCGCGGTTGGAAGGAGGCGCGCTATGAGCAGGGAAGGCGAAGCCGTGCAGGGCGCCGTGCCGCGCGAGGAGGGGTTCGCGAGTGTGCTGCGCCGCGACGCCTGGGTGAAGCCGTTCTTCTTCCGTTACCGCAAGGCGTTGGCGTTGGCGCTTTTCCTGGGGCTGCTGACGTTCGGGTTCGCCTCGGCGCTGATGTTCACCTCAGGCTACCTGGTCAGCGCTTCGGCGGTGGTTGAGACCATCCTCTTTCTGCACCTGCCGCTCATCTTCGTGCGCATCTTCGGCGTGGGCAAGCCCATCCTGCAGTACCTCGAGCGCTTGACCAGCCACGACTGGGTGCTGCGCATGACCAGCGGATTGCGGTTGAAGCTGTACCGCGCGCTGGAGCGCGATGCCGTGTTCTTCCGCGCCACGCACCGCACGGGCGACGTGCTGGGCCTTCTGGCCGAGGATATCGGGCACATTCAGAACCTGTACCTGCGCACCGTGTTCCCCACGGTGACGGCATGGCTGCTGTTCGTCGTGCTGGTGGCATGCCTGGGCTGGTTCTCGCTCTGGCTCGCGCTGGCGATGCTGCTGGTGCTGGGCACGGCGGTGTTCCTCGTGCCGCTGGTGTCGGTGCTGGCGAACGCCGCGCGCCAGGCGCGCCACAAGCAGATGAAGAACGAGCTGTACGCCGAGCTGGCCGACAACGTGCTGGGTGTGTCCGACTGGGTGTTCGCCGGGCGCGGCGAGGAGTACCTCACGCGCCATAAGGAGCGCGAGCTGCGGATGCGCGACGTGCAGGAGCGCATGGAGCGCTTCGGTCGGCGCCGCGACGTGGTGCTGCAGGCGCTGTTCGGCATCTGCGCCGTGCTGCTGCTGGTGTGGG
>NZ_DBFEGU010000288.1:0-9781 GCF_048329335.1 Eggerthella sp.
CTCGGATAGATAGTTATCTGTGCGTTATCGCTACTCTGAGTCGACTGCGGGAGCCGGCTGAGCAGCCGTCTCGTTCGCAGCGACCGGCTGCTCCACGTTCACGATGGCATGATCGAGCAGCCACTGGTTCGCCTTCATGCGCTCGGCGGCCTCGCGCAGAGCGAAGCCGCGGCCGTTCTCCTGCATCTCGCGCTTCACGGCGTCCGGGTTCTGCGGGTTCATCGAACGGCAGGCGGCGTCGATGTCCTCGTCGGTGAGGGTCATCTTCTCGTGACGGAACAGCGCGTCCAGCGCGTAGCCCTGCACGAGCATCTCGCGGGTCTGCATCATCATGATCATGCCGAACTGCTGCTCGCCGCCCTGGCTTTGCACGAACTGCTCGAAGGGGATGCCCTGCTGCTGCAGCTGGCCGCGCAGGTTGGACACGAGCGTCTGCTGCATGGCCTCGTACACCTCGTCCTGAATGCGGCCCTCGAAACGCTTGGCCAGCTCGGATGCCGCAACCTGCAGCTTGTACGCCTCGTACTGGGCGCGACGGTCGGCCGTCAGGCGATCGGTTATGCCGCCGCGCAGAGCGGCCGCATCGCGGTACATGGGCAGGTTCTTGGCCACCCATTCGTCATCGATGGCGGGGACGACCTTTTTCTGCATCTCCTTGACGGTGACGGTGCAGTCGACGGTGTCGCCCTTGTCGTCGGCGTTCATGCCGGGCAGGTCGAAGGAGAACGACTTCGTTTCGCCCACGTTCATGCCGATGAGATGCTTCTCGAAGTCCTCGGGCATGAGGCCCATGCCGGTGAGGTACGTGCGGCCTTCGGTGGACAGGTTGTCCATCTTCTCGCCGTTCTGGAAGGCTTCGAGCGCCAGCAGGAAGCCGTCGCCTTTCTCCACCGGGTGCGGCTCGTCCGACACGAACTCCGCGTAGCTCTCGGCGATCTGCGCGATCTGCTCCTCGACCTCGGCCTGCTCGATCTCGAAAGGCGGCACGGTGATGGACACGGGCTCGTAAGACTTCAGCTCGTAGTCGGGCTTCGGCGTGACGCGAACCTCGAACGAGAAGGTCTGGCCGCGCTTGAGCGGACCGGCGGCCTTCGGAAGAGCCGGGAACGCCGGCGTGATGTTGCGCTTGTCGATGGCGAACGGCACGAGGTACTCCACGGCCTGCTGCTGCACGATGGCGTCGAGGTCCTTGATGCCCAGCTGCTTCTCGACGGCCTGCTCCACGGACATGCCCGGCGTGGGCTGCACGCCCATCTGCTGGGCGAACCTGTACTGAGCCGCCGTGAGGGCATGGCTGACCTCGGCGGTGGAGGCTACGGCCTCCAGCAGGATGCGTCCGTCGTCGAGCTTCTTTTCGGTTACCTTCATGAAGAGTCCCCTTCTGTTTCGATCGTCAAGCGCTCATTGTAGCGCATTACTCGTTCGACTTGAGGCTTTCCACCATGTCGATGCGGCGCAACTTGCCGCGCATGGCCAGCATCACGAGCACAGTGAACAGCATGGTCAGCAGAAACGCCAGCAGGAAGCTGGTCGGGTGTATGGCACGGCCGAACATGATCTGATCCACCTCGGCCGTGACCACGACGAAGCCTTCCATCCACACGCCCAGCACGAGACCGACCGCGCAGCCGATGGCCGCCAAGAGGAATATCTCGCGGAAGATGTAAGCGTTCATCTCACGCGGCGTGAAGCCGAGCACCTTGAGGGTGGCGATCTCGCGCATGCGCTCGGTGATGTTGATGTTCGTGAGGTTGTACAGCACGATGAACGCGAGCGCCGCCGCCGCGGTGACCAGCACCACGACAATCATGTTCACGCTCGACATCATGTCGCGGTACGCGTCGATAGTCTCGTCGTTGTACGCCACGGTCTTCACGCCTCCTGCGGCCAGAAGGTCGTTCGAGAACTGCACGCGCAAGTCGGGGTCGGACGTGGTGACGGCCAGCACGGTGCGGTAGTCGGGAGCCTTGCCCATAAGCTGCTCGTAGAGGGCAGGACCCATATAGGCGTAATGGTACACGTAGTTCTCGACGATGCCCGTGACCGTGGCCTCGTAGGACGTGCCGGTCGCGTTGCCGATGGCATCCTGCTCGGTCAGCGTGACGGCATCGCCTGCGCGCACGCCCAACTCCGCCGCCAGCTTCTCGGTGAGCACGAGGCCGTCGTCGTCCAGCTTCACCGGATGATGGCCGACGCGGGTGTTCAAGGCCACGAAGCGGTCGAACGATGCCGGATCCTCGGGCACGACCAGCTCCATGCGCTTGTCTTGCTCGTCCGGCCCGCCGGCCAGCATGTTCTGCCGCATGACCAGCGTATGCGCGGTGACGAGCGAGCCGTCGTCGAGCAGGTCGTCGATACGCCGCTGCTCTTCGCTTGACAGGTCGTCCGCCAGCGTAACGACGGCGTTGTACTTCGTGATCTCGCCGAACTGCTTGTCGATTATATCGTTGATGGCGTTGGACAACCCGAGACCCGTCAGCAAGAGCGCCGTGCAGCCCGCGATGCCGATGACCGTCATGACGAAGCGCTTCTTGTAGCGGAACAGGTTGCGGAACGTCACTTTCCACGAGAACGAGAGATGCCGCCACAGCGGACCGATGCGTTCGAGTACTATGCGCTTGCCCGCCTTCGGAGCGCGCGGCAGCATGAGCTGCGCCGGGCGCTCGCGCAAGGTGGCGGCGACGGCGGCCCAGGTGGCGAACAGCGTGACGCCGACGCCGAGCCCGGCTGCAAGCCCGGCGAACCCAGGATCGACGGGCAGCGGGAGCGGCAGCTCGGGCACGAAGTATATGATGCCGTAGGCCTTCATGATGACGGCGGGCAGCACTTGGGACAGCGCGAGGATGCCCAGAATGCTGCCGATCCCGCTGGCCGCGGCTGCGTATGCGAGGTATTTGGAGGCGATGCGCGTGCGACGGTAGCCAAGCGCCTTGAACGTGCCGATGAGGGCACGCTCCTCCTCCACCATGCGCGTCATGGTGGTGAGGGCCACGAGAGCCGCCACGAGGAAGAAGATGAACGGGAACACCGCGGCGATGCTGTCCACGCGGTCGGCGTCCGCCTCGAAGCTGGCTGCACCGTAGTTCGCCGTGCGGTCCATGACCAGCCATTCGGGGCGCTCCAGATCGTCGATCTGCTTCTGGGCGTCGTCGAGGCGACGCTCGGCGTCCGCCAGCTGCGCATCGGCGTCGGATTTCTTCTGCTCGTATTCGGCGAGGCCGCTGTCGTAGTCGGCGCGACCTTGTTCGAGCTGGGCGCGGCCGTCCTGCAGCCGAGCGGCGGCGTCGTCGAGCTGCTGCTGAGCCGCGGCGATCTGCGCGTCGGCTTGCGAGCGCGATGAGGCGAGATCGGCGCGCGCCTGATCAAGCTTCCGGGCGCTCGCGTCGAACTGAGCCTTCCCCCCTTCGTAGGCGGCCTGCTGCTGTTCGAGCTCGACCTTGGAGGAGTCCAAGACGTCCTGCTTGCCCTGGAGCTCGGCGCGCGCTGCCTCCAGCTTGGGCTTCTGCACGTTGACGAGATCGTCGAGGGTGGCCTGGACGAGAGCCATCTGCGCCCGGAGATCCTGCTGTTGCGCTTTGAGGGCGTCTTGCTCGGCGCGCAGTTCGGCGATCTTCTGCGCGTCCTTGTCGGGATCGAGCTGCTTGATCTGCTCCTCCAGCGCGTCGATGCCCTTCTGGATCCGGTCGACGCCGGCCGCTGCGTCGGCGACGCCGGCCTGCGCCCGAGTTATGCCCGCGTCAAGCTCGTCGGATTGCCGCTGCCAATCGCCCCACGCCGCCGCGAGGGCGTCGGCGCCCTGCTGCCACTGAGCCCGGGCCGCTTGGAGCTGCCCTGCGGCATCGTCCAACTGCGGGCGCTGCGCGTCGAGCTGCGCCTGCCCTTCGGCTATCTGCCGTTCGGCATCGTCCAGCTGCGCCTGAGCGCTCGCACGCCGGCTCGCCAGCTCGGACGCGCCGCTGTCGTAGGCCGCCTGGCCGTCGGCCAGCCCCTGCTCGCTTGCGGCGATCGTCGCGGCGGCATCGTCGAGCTGGCGCTTCGCATCGTCCAGTTGCGACTGCGCGTCGGCCCTCTCGCGCTCGTAGTCGGCACGCTTCTCGTCGAGCTCCTTCTGCGCATCGGACTTCAGCTGATCGACACGTGCCTGCTCGCGCTCGGGCGCAAGCGCCTTGATGCGATCCGCCACTTCGTCTACGAGCCGCTGGTAGGCGTCGCTCGACGCGCGTTCGTTCGCCACCCCGCGCACCGCGAGGTACGCCTCGGTATAGGGAAGATCGGCCGAGAAGTCGCTCTCGGGCACGTACATATACTGTTGGATGGAGCCCGAACCCAGCGTGGTCTCGCCCATGCTCGAAGACGTTGCGTAGTACGGAGCGTTCACAAAGCCCGTCACCGTGTACGTGCGCGTGACGAGGGTCTGGTCCACGTCCTGCACGCCCTCGGTGATGGTCAGCGTGTCGCCGACGGCGATGGCGTCGTTCTCCACGAGGTTGGCCGACAGCACGCACTCCCCCGTCTTCTGCGGCCACGAGCCCCGGACGAGGAGGGGACGGTTCAGATAGTCGGGGTCGTCGGAACGCGCATGCACGCCGTCGGAGGTGTCGCTCGTGCGCGCCGCATCGGGCAGCGAATGCACGCGCGTGGCGTACTGTTCGCCGTCGATAGAGGCCATGACGTCGGTCTCGCGCGCGGGCATCACAGCCTCGACTCCCTCGACGTGGCGCAGCGCCGCGATGTCGTCGTCGGTGAGGCCGAGGGTCGAAAGCACGCGGATGTCCATGAGCGACGTGCCGTCGAAGTACTCGTCGGCCGCCAGCTTCATATCAGGCGCGGTCATGCGCAGGCCGACGTAGAAGCCCGTGCCCAGCGCGACGATGGCGGCGATGGCCAGGAAGCGCCCGAGCGAGTGGGTGATCGAACGCAGGGTCTCAGTGTTGAACGCGCTTTTCACGACGCGCCGGCTACCACTCGATCGCCTCGGCGGAAACAGGCGCCTCGTTCACTTCGACGCTCGCAACGCGTCCTTCACGGATGTGGATCACCCGGTCGGCGATGGCGGTGAACGCGGAGTTGTGCGTGATGAGCACCACCGTCTTGCCCGTGTCGAAGCACGTGTCCTGCAACAGCTTCAGGATGGCCTTGCCCGTGCGGTAATCGAGCGCGCCGGTGGGCTCGTCGCACAGCAGGAGCTTAGGGTTCTTCGCCAGCGCACGGGCGATGGCCACGCGCTGCTGCTCGCCGCCGGAAAGCTGCGCCGGGAAGTTGTCCAGGCGATGGCCCAGGCCCACCTGCTTGAGCACGGTTCCCGCATCGAGCGGATCCTTGCAGATCTGGCTGGCAAGCTCCACGTTCTCAAGCGCCGTGAGGTTCTGCACGAGATTGTAGAACTGGAAGACGAACCCGATATCGTAGCGACGGTAGTACGTGAGCTCCTTCTCAGAGAATGCGCTGATCTCGCGACCGTCGAGCATGATGGTTCCCGACGAGCAGGCGTCCATCCCGCCCAACATGTTCAAAAGCGTCGTCTTGCCCGCGCCCGAGGGGCCCACGACCACGACGAGCTCGCCGCGCTCGATGTCGAAGGTCATGCCGTCGACGGCAGCCACCTCCACCTCGCCCATGCGGTACACCTTGCGCACGTCGCGAAACTCCACGAACGCCATGTCGCCCTTCTTCCGTCAGCCCGAATACCGGTTTCCCTCACCATACACGAACCCACATCCCAACGCCAGCGACAACACGCCTGCCCTGCGAACAAATTCCACGGATCCGATCAACGGCTCGCAGCTTGCCGGATGCAATGCGCAGGTTATGGCAAAAGTGCGAGATTTCTTGTTCTTTCAATCCCCCTATGACCTCAAGGCCGCCAGTCATGGTATTTCTTTGCTCGAACGTTATCTTGATGGGCTGCGTCCTGGCAATACGAATCCAAGCCGCTCCCCCTCCCTGCAGGAGCAAAGCGTGATCTCGCTACTCTTTTGAAAGGCTCGTCATGAATGAGACGGTTCTCATAGTCGAAGACGATTCGGATATTATCGAAATCCTGAGCCTCTATCTATGCGGTAGCGACTACCAAGTCGAAACCGCTGCGAACGGAAAGCTGGGACTCGAGCTGCTTGAGCGCAAGTCCCCTTCCGTCATACTCGTGGATTTGATGATGCCCGAAATGAACGGGTTTGACTTCATCAAGGAAGCTCGCTCGGTTTCGAACGCGCCCATCATCATCATTTCGGCGCGCAGTCAGCCCACCGACAAGATGCTCGGCTTGGATTTGGGTGCCGACGGGTACATCACGAAGCCGTTCGACCCGATCGAAGTGCTGGCCTACATTCGTGCGGTTCTCAGACGCTGCAATGCATTGTCCGCAAGCGGCCCAAGCAACATTTCACCAGACGGTTCGGTCGTGCGCATGGGTGCCATAGAATTTGACAAAGAGTCCTTGATCGTTCGGAAGAACAGCAACGTGGTTTCCTTTACGGCCTCGGAATTGAAGATATTCAGCAAACTGTTCTCCTCGCCCGGCCGCGTGTACACGAAGGCGCAATTGTATGAACTGATCAGCGCTTCCTCGCATGGCGGAGGCGAGGACAGCATCATGGTTCACATATCCAACATCCGCTCTAAGATAGAAGACGATCCCAACAATCCGGCGCATATCGTTACGGTTCGTGGATTGGGATATCGTTTTGAGGGCTGATGCGACATCGGTGAAGCTGGGGGTGGAGTCGCTGCTTTCCAGCTTGGCGTTTCGGTGCATGTCGATCGTGCTTGTTTATGCGGTCTTGATCATGGGCCTGTTTTCGGCTGTCGGCTACCTCGCGGACTCGCGCCTCAACAGCGCGTTTCCTTCCATCGACGATCTGGAGAAAAACAGGGTCGCGCTGGAAAACGACTCTTTCAACGAATTGAGAAACTCGATACCGCCATCTGCTCAGATGGTGATATTCGATCAGAACGGAAACCGCCTCTATGCCAGCGATGACGATGTCGCCAAATCGATCGACGCCAACGACCTGGAAATCATCAACGGAACCGAAGAAGATCAGGTGTTCTACGAGGTTTTGCAGCGCTTCGATGCCCGCTACGGCACCGTGTATGAAATAAACTTATGCGGAATGAGCGGGATCGGGAGTTCGAAGATAGTCTTGTCCTCATGCGTTTGCAAGCTTGATGGAACGATCGTCGAAGGCGACCTGTTCGCCGGTCGCGAATCGCTGAGCAAGCGGGAGCTTTCCCTGATAAACGGGGAATTCAGCGCAAACAAATCTATCCAGAAGCTCGAATACGTTACCGTCGACAATCAGCCCCGCACCCTTGTTTTTATCTCCTCGAATGTGAGCGAAGCAACATACGATGAGCTGATCAGCCAAAACGGGATGATTTGGCTTTCTTCTATCCCTGTCGCGGTTGCCTTCACGGCAATTGCCGCCGTGGTGCTCGTGAGAATGATACGCAGGGCGGCAAAGCCGCTCGACGCTGCCATTACCGCATGCAAGGAAGGCGGCGAAAGCCCCGACGGCATGCATCGCGTTCCAGCTGAGCTGGTGCCGACATACGATAATTTTCTCGAGCTGATGGAGGAGCTTAAGGCCGCGCAAAACGACAAGCAGCGCATCGTTTCGGATATTTCGCATGATCTGAAAACGCCGTTGACGGTGATAAGGGGGTATGCGCAGGCATTCGAGGACGGATGCGTGCCGCCCGAAAAAGCCGGAGAGTATCTGAGGGCAATGAAGGAAAAAACGGACGAAGCCTCCCAGCTCATCGATTCGCTGTTTCTTTACGCCAAAACGAACCACCCCTCGTACAGCCCTCAGCTTGTGCGGATGGACGTTTGCGAAGCGGTTCGTCGCATTGCGGTGGAAATGCTTCCGACTATCGAACAGCGCGCCTGCCGCCTTGACGCGGCAATCCCCGACGATCCCATTTGGGTGCGCGCCGACGGCTCGTTGCTGGCGCGCGTGCTTGGCAACCTGATCAACAATGCATGCGTGCATAATCCTGGCGGCGTCACCGTTCGATTGACCTGCAAACGCACTGAAAGCGAGGCGGTGATCGCCGTAGCGGATGACGGCGCGGGAATTCCCGAATCCATACGCGACCATGTGTTCGAGCCGTTTGTGACCAGCAATGACGCACGCGAATCGGGCAAGGGCACCGGCTTGGGGCTTTCCATCGCCAAACGTTTCATAGATTTGCAGGGTGGAACGATTGCCGTTTCAGCTCAGCCCGAAGAAGACTTCGAAACCGAGATCGTCGTGACTCTTCCGCTGGCATAGCCCCTTTCGTTAAGAAACCTTAAGGCTGTCTTCAGCCTAAGCAAAGGATGGCTTTTCATAGTGAAAAGCGTATGTCCTTTGCTTGAAGGAGAGCTATGAAGAATCCTCTGATACGCTGCGTCGCGCTGCTTGCGCTGCTGCTTGGCCACATCGGACTGGCGGGATGCGCCGCAACCCAGGAAAAGCATGCTGAAAACGATTCGATCGACAACGAATTGGCGGACGCGAGATACGATGAGCCCGAAGAGCGCGTTTTGGTCTCAGACGATCGGAGCAACGGAAAAGCGTCGAAGGAGATAGTTTGCTGGGGCGACAGCATGACCGAAGGAGCCGGTCGCGATCCAGCCGTGATCGCGACCGGCGACGGCGTCTTCGATGCCAGCTATCTGTCGTATCCTGACGTACTTCAAAAACTGACGGGTATGACCACCTGCAATTTCGGCGTGTCGGGCGCGACATCCGAAGAGATCGGCATTATGCAAGGAGCCATCGAGGCCGATGACGAGGACGAGCGCCTCTTCATCGATGAGGAAGTGGCCGAGCTGGCAAAACAGCATACGGGAACGATACTGGTGCTGGAAATGGGAAGCAACGGCGGCTGGGACGGCGATTACGCAACGCTCATAGAGCAGTACCATGCGATCATCGAAAACTCCGGATGCGAGAACTTCATCATCATCGGCGACACTGACGACCCCGGAACTTCGTTCGGCGATCCAAGTCAAGAGGCTTTCGAGCCGGGCGAGACCGGCCGTCAAACCGAGTGGGAGGCCGCGCTGACCGCAGAATTCGGCGACCGCTTTATCAACATGCGCCAGTTTCTCATCGATGACGGGTTGGCGATCGCAGGGCTTACGCCCACCCGAGAAGATGCAGAAGATGCTGCCGTAGGCTGCATATCCCTGCAGCTACGCTCAGACTGGACCCATTTGAATTCTTACGGATACTACGCAAAGGCGCAGGCGGTGTACCAGAGAGGCGTTCAATTGGGCTATTGGTAAACCCAAAGAAACCTTTAGAAAGCGTTTAGGAAACGAAAAGGTTGCTCTCTTACTGTGGAACACGAGGCAAATACGTAAGAGAGGTTTCCCATGAAATCCAAGAGCAATGTGCTGGAGTATCTGGCCGAGGCCGCGAAGCGGCGGCCCGGCGATACGGCCGTTGTCGACGAGTTCGGCAGCTATACCTACAAGCAGTTGCAGGACGATAGCGCAGCGTACGGCGCAGCGCTATCCGAATACGACGTGGCAAATCGGGGCGTGGTCATCATGGTGGAAAAATGCTATGACACGCTTGCCATCATGCTGGGCACGCTGTTCGCATCCGGATATTACGTGCCGGTCGATCCATCGGTTCCCCCCGTGCGACTTGCGCACATCGTCGCGACATTGGGAAGCCCGCTCTTGGTGGCCGACGAGGAAGCCCTGCGGGGCCTTCAACTCGAAGACGCGTGCAAGATCGTTTCCTTGGAGGAGCTGCATAGCCAGCGCGCCGGGATACAGCAG
>NZ_DBFEGU010000289.1:0-8342 GCF_048329335.1 Eggerthella sp.
GATATCGCTCGACCGCCTCGACAAGCCGGACGCCCCCGAAAGCAGCGCTTCCAACGGCGAGCGTCGCGAGCGCGGCGATCGCAACGGCGGCCGAGACAATCGTCCGGGTCGCAGCGGACGCGAGGGCAACGGAGGCGGCAACCGCACGCCGCGCCGCCGTCACGACGCGTAAGCGGTTTTGATTCGAGCGAAGGGGCCGAACGCGGCCCCTTCGTCGTTGCGGGAGGGCGGATGGCCGACGAATCGTGCCGGCCGGGTAACGGCGGCGCAAGCGGCGTATATCCGCGTGGTAGGATGTTCGGGTACATGAAGCGAAAGGCAGGCAGCGATGATCAAGGTGGCAGTTGCGGGATGCGCGGGCCGTATGGGCAGGACCGTATGCGACGCGGTGCGCGCGGCGAACGATATGGAACTGGTGTGCGGCATCGACCCGCACAGGCCCGAGGTCGACTTCCCCGTGTACCCGACGGTGGCGGCCGCGCTCGAGTCTTGGACGGCCGATGTGCTCGTCGACTTCACCCAGCCTTCCGTCGTGGCCGACAACCTGCGCGAGGCGCTTCCCGCGGGAGTCGACTGCGTGGTGGGCACTACCGGCCTGTCGAACGAGACGTTGCAGGAGCTGGCCGCGCTCGCGCCCGACGGCACCTGTCTGTTCTACGCGCCGAACTTCACGACGGGCGCGGTGCTCATGATGGAGTTCGCCAAGGCCGCCGCGCCGTACTTCCCGGAGGCCGAGGTCATCGAGTTTCACCACTGCAACAAGAAGGACGCTCCTTCGGGCACCGCGGTGCGCACGGCGCAGATCATCGCTGAAGCGCGTGGCGGGCGCGCGAGCGAGGCTCCCGGCAAGGAGACCGAGATCGAAGGCGCCGAGGGCGCGCGCGGCGCGCTCGTGGACGGCGTGCCGGTGCATTCCGTGCGCTCGATGGGCTACGTCGCCAGCCAGGAAGTGATCTTCGGATCGCTCGGCCAGACGCTGTCCATCCGCCATGACTCATGGGACCGTACGTCGTACATGCCGGGCGTGCTGTTGGGCATTCGTAGCGTGGGCTCGTGCGACGGGCTGGTTGTAGGTTTGGAGAACTTCATGGCCTGAGGGCTCATCTCGTGGGATAATAGCCGTTCAGGCACTTGTTTTTGTATGTTGGATGCGCAAGCGGCACGGGTCGCGCGCATGGAAGGTGAGGAGTCAGAGCATGTCGCAGCCTCGGTTCGGCCGGATGATCCCGGCCATGGTCACGCCCTTCGATGAGAATCGCGAGCTCGATCTTGACAAGGCTCAGGCGCTTGCCGCGCGCCTCGTCGACGGCGGCAGCGACTCCCTCATCATCAACGGCACGACGGGGGAGAGCCCGACCGTGTTCTACCCGCAGAAGATGGAGCTGTTCCGCGCCGTGGTGGAGGCCGTGGGCGACCGCGTCCCCGTCATCGCGAACGTGGGCGACAACTGCACGGCCGACACGGTGGGCTTCGCCCGCGACGTGGCCGAGTTAGGCGTCGACGGCTTTATGTGCGTGGTGCCCTACTACAACAAGCCTCCCCAAGAGGGCATGTACCGTCACTTCCGCACCATCGCCGACGCGGTGGAGCTGCCCATCATCCTGTACAACATTCCGGGCCGCTGCGTGGTGAACATGGAAGCCGAGACCACGCTGCGCCTCGCCCACGACTGCGACAACGTCGTGGCCGTGAAGGAGGCGTCGGGCAAGATGGATCAGGTCGAGGCCATCGTCGCAGGCGCTCCGGACGGCTTCGTCGTGTACTCCGGCGACGACTCCGCCACGCTCGACGTCATGAAGCGAGGCGGCGCCGGAGTCATCTCCACCATCGGCAACGTGTCTCCCGCTCGCATGAAGGAGATCGTCGAGCTGGCGGCTGCAGGCGACTGGGAGGCCGCCGAGGCGGCCAACGAGCGCTTGATGCCGCTCATGACGGGACTGTTCGAAACGTCGAACCCCATTCTCGTCAAGGAAGCGCTCAAGCTGCTGGGCTTCCCCGTGGGCGGCGTGCGCCTGCCGCTCGTGGATGCCACGCCCGAGCAGTCCGAGCGCCTGGCCGCCACCATGCGCGAGGTGGGCGTGCTGTAGCCGTTTGCCATCCTGAGCGGAGCGCGTAGCGCGGAGTCGAAGGGTCCCGTGCGACGATAGCAGGAAGTACCCCGGCTGGCGCCGAGCGGAATCCTTCGACTCCGCACCAACGGCGCTCTGCTCAGGATGACGACATGAAGAAGGACCGAAGCGCCGCGCATCGCGGCGCATGATATAACCGCGACGTGCGGGCTTGCAGGCTCGAACGAATTTCAGCCTGCTGCGAGACCAGCCGGGATACCCGGCTCCTCGTGCATGCGCCCCCGTCGCCTGAGAAAAAAGGAACGATATGGAAGAGAAGAACCCGCGCGTCCAGCGCGGAAGCGATCGCGCACGCACGGAGAACCGCTCCGGCGGGAGCCCGCGCAGGGGAGAGAAAGCGCCCCGCGCGAACGGAAACGAGAACGGCCAGGGCAACAAGAAGACCCGCACGTACAAGCACGTGCAGCTCGAGCACAAGCGCCCGCAGCTGTCGAAGGCGGGGGAGGGCGGTCAGCGCGCTGCGTCCAACCGCGGCGACCAGAGCGCGCGACGCAACTTCGCCTCGCCGAAGAAGGATCCGAACGCCACGCTCAAGATCATCCCGCTGGGCGGTCTCGACGCCATCGGCAAGAACATGACGGTGTTCGAGTGCAAAGGCGACATGATCCTCGACGACGCCGGCCTGATGTTTCCCGACGACAACCATCCGGGCGTCGATCTCATCCTGCCCGACTACACCTACGTGCTGGAGAACGCCGACAAGCTGCGCGGCATCGTCATCACGCACGGCCACGAGGACCACACAGGAACCCTCCCGTACCTCATGAAGGACCTCGATCGCAACGTGCCCATCTACGGCACGAAGATGACGCTGGGCCTCATCGAGGGCAAGTTCGCCGAGCATAAGATCAAGAACGCCAAGCTCGTCGAGATCAAACCGGGCGACCAGATCAAGCTGGGTTGCTTCACGGCCGAGTTCTTCGCCGTGAACCACTCCATCCCGGGCGCCGTGGGCGTGTTCTTCCAGAGCCCGGCCGGAAACGTGCTGCACACGGGCGACTTCAAGCTCGATCAGACCCCCATCGACGGCGTGACCACCGACTTCGGCGCGCTGTCGAAGTTCAGCGAAATCGGCGTCGACCTCATGATGAGCGACTCCACCAACGCCCAGAACCCCAACTTCACGCCGTCGGAGGCCGAAGTCGGCAAGGAGCTGGCGAAGATCATATCGCAGGCGAAGGGTCGCGTCATCATCGCGTCGTTCGCCAGCCATATCCACCGCATGCAGCAGATCTGCGACGCCGCCGTAGCCAACGGCCGCAAGGTGGTGGTGACGGGCCGCTCGATGATCCAAAACACCGATATCGCGCGCCGCCTGGGCTATCTCAGCATCAGCGACACGGACCTCATCGACGCATACGACCTCAAGGGCATTCCGCCCGAGCAGGTGGTCATCATGTGCACGGGCAGCCAGGGCGAGCCGCTCTCGGCGCTGGCGCGCATCGCCAACGGCGAGCATCGCACCATCCAGATGGACGAAGGCGACACGGTCATCGTGTCGGCCACGCCGGTTCCAGGCAACGAGAAGGCGGTCACGCGCGTCATCAACGGCCTGGCGAAGATCGGCGCGGACGTGTACGACAAGAACCGCGCACGCGTGCACGTGTCGGGTCACGCCGGCGCCGAGGAGCTCAAGCTCGTGCTCTCCATCGTGCAGCCCAAGGCGTTCATGCCGGTGCACGGCGAGGCCACCCACCTGCGCGCGCATGCTCGTCTGGCCGAGGCGACGGGCGTGCCGACCGACAATGTTTTCATCTGCGAAAACGGCGAAAGCCTTGAGCTGACGTCGCAGGGCGTCGTTCGCGGCGAGACCGTGCAAAGCGGCATCGTGTTCGTGGACGGCCTGTCGGTGGGCGACACCTCGCAGGGCGTGCTCGACGAGCGCAACGCTTTGGGTTCGCAGGGGTTTGCGGCCATCGCCGCCGCGGTGTCGCCGAAGGGAAAGAACGTGGTGGGCAACGTGCAGATCGAAATGCACGGCATCACGGGCGGCGACGACGATTTCCTCGTGCGCGAGGCGCAGGGCACCGTGAAGAACGCGCTCGGGCGCGCTATGGGAAAGGGCGGCGGCCAGAAGGAGTGGAAGAAGGCCGGACGCGACGCCTTGCTGTCCCTCCTGTGGGAACGCACGAAAACCCGTCCCATGGTGATTGTGAACTTGCTCGAGGTTTAAGCTATAATGGCCGCATGCGCCCTCGCGGGGGCGTGCGGCCGCAGCATAGGCTGAAACAAACCCATGAAACGCAGATCAAACGCAGCATAAAGGAGTAGGGCGTGGCCCGACAGTCATCCAGCACCGCGAAGCCGAAAGCGTCTTCGGCGACGAAATCGAAGGGCAAGGCGGCCTCGCCCGCCGAAAAAAGGGCGAAGCAGGCCAAGGGCGCGCGCCCGCAGGCGACGGAGGAGCCCCGTCTGCTTGACGAGCGCACGCGTCGCGATATCACCGGCGTGGCTTTCGCCGTGCTCGCGGTCGTCCTGTTCGTGGCGGCGGTGCTGCCTACGAACGCCGTGGTCACCTCGTTCGTTTCCACGGCGCTGCACCTCTCGCTGGGTCTAGGCGCCTATCTTTTGCCGTTCCTCTTGCTGATCATCGGAGCCAGCTTCCTCGCGCGTTTCGACCGCGAACGCGTACCGGTGCGCGTGGCTGTGGGCCTTGTGATGATCTTCGTCGCCGCGCTCTCCCTGCTGGCCCTCTTCACGCCCGAATCCGCGCCCGATTCCGTCGACCGGCTGTTCCTGTCGGACGAGCTCGCCGCGCGAGGCGGCTATCTGGGCGCCGGCATCGCATGGGTTGGAATCAGCCTGTTCGGGCAAGCGGTGACGTGCATCATCATGATCGGGATAGTCCTGGCCGGGCTCGTGATCATCGGGTTCTCGGTGTCGAAGCTGGTCGAACGCGTACAGGACGCCCGTCGGGCGCTTGTCGCCGACGATGCGGACGACGACGTGCTGGCGGCTCCGCCCTACGCCCGCATGAAGCGCTCGACGGGCGCGAAGGTTCCCGTGGTGCCCACGACCGGCGAGGTTGTGGAGGCGGGTGCAACGAACGTCCTACCGCGCGCCAAGGATGCAAAGGGTCGACCGAGCAAGCCCCGTCGCGCGTCGCAGTCGCTGGTCACTCAAGCGATCGGCAACCGTGCGGCTTCTACCGAGGAAGGGGGAGGCGAGGCCCCGCAAACGCTCACGCGCAAGCTCGGCCGCAAGCACGACAAATCCGATAGCTCCCCTGCGGCTCCCAAGCCGTCCGCGAGCTCCACGCCCCTGGCCTCTCCTCGTCCGGCGGACGGTTTCGTGCTACCGCCCGCGGATCTGCTGGCCGTGTCGAAGAACTCCAAGAAGGACCGCGCTTCCGACGCCGAGCTGGCCGACACCGCGGCCTGTCTCCAGGAGACGCTCGAAAGCTTCGCTATCATGGCCGAGGTCGTTGGCTGGGTCGCCGGACCTACGGTGACGCTGTTCAAAGTCGATCTGCCCGCAGGCGTGCGCGTCAGCCGCATCACGGCGCTCGAGCAGGACATCGCGCTTGCGTTGGCAGCGCCGGGCGTGCGCATCTTCGCGCCCATCCCCGGCACGAACTACGTCGGGATCGAGGTGCCCAACCGCACGCGCCAGAGCGTGCTCTTGGGCGACGTCATCAAAGATGCGGACGAGGGCCCGCTG
The DNA here is from genome assembly GCF_048329335.1 of Eggerthella sp. Classification (NCBI taxonomy): domain Bacteria; kingdom Bacillati; phylum Actinomycetota; class Coriobacteriia; order Eggerthellales; family Eggerthellaceae; genus Eggerthella; species Eggerthella sp. The sequence continues at coordinate 5,790 of NZ_DBFEGU010000289.1, forward strand.
CAGATCGTCATCGGCAAGGACGTCGAGGGCCGCTCCATCGTCTCCGACCTCGCGAAGATGCCCCACTTGCTCATCGGCGGCACTACCGGTTCGGGCAAGTCGGTGTCAATCAACGCCATGATCATGTCCATCCTCATGCGCGCCACGCCTTCCGAGGTGCGCTTCATCATGATCGACCCGAAACGCGTGGAGTTCACGCCCTACAACGGCATCCCGCACCTGTACGTGCCCGTAGTCACCGAGCCGCGCGAGGCGGCCAGCGCGCTTTCGTGGGGCGTGGCCGAGATGGAGCGCCGCCTGAAAGTGTTCTCGAAGGTGGGTGCTCGCAACATCGGCCAGTACAACGCGAAGGTGCAGGCCGAGCTGGCCGCGCAGCAGAAAGCGATCGAAGCCGGCGAAGAGCCGCCGGCCGGCGAGCTGGGGGCCGAGCTGCCCTACCTCGTCATCATCATCGACGAGCTGGCCGACCTCATGATGAACGTGGGCAAGGAGGTGGAGTTCTCCATCAGCCGCATCGCGCAGCTCGCGCGCGCGGCCGGCATCCATCTCATCGTGGCCACGCAGCGCCCTTCCACGAACGTGGTCACGGGCCTTATCAAGGCGAACATCACGAACCGCATCTCGTTCAACGTGGCCAGCGGCATCGACAGCCGCGTCATCTTGGACACGCCGGGCGCCGAGAACCTCATCGGCCTGGGCGATCTCTTGCTGTCGAAGCCCGAGTTCGCCCGTCCCCAGCGAATCCAGGGATGCTACGTATCGGAAGACGAGATCAACGCCGTGGTGGCCATGCTCAAAGACCAGGGCGAGCCGGAGTACCATTCCGAGATCCTGCAGACGAACCTCATCACGCTGGGCGCGTCGCAACCCGACGGTTCGGGCGGCGGCGTCTCCGACGACGATCCGCTCATCTGGGAAGCGGCGGACATCGTGGTGTCGAGCGGCCTCGGATCAACCTCGAACATCCAGCGCCGCCTGAAGGTGGGCTATTCGCGCGCTGGGCGTATAATGGACATGCTGGAGGAAAAGGGCGTCGTGGGGCCGCCGAACGGCAGCAAGCCCCGCGAAGTGCTCGTAGACGCCATGGAGCTCGAGACGTTGAAGGCCTTCGAGGCGCACGACGCGGCGAACCCTGAGGAATAACGAGGTGGCCAGGTGACATTCGGAACCATATTGAGAGAGGCGCGCGAGCGCAAGGGCTACGATCTCGCGACGGCTGCGCGACGGCTGCGCATCCGACCCGACATCCTGCGCGCTATCGAGGAAGACGATTTCTCCCGCATGCCGCCGCGCGGCTACGCGCGCAACATGGTGAACGCCTACGCGCGCCTCGTGGGGCTCAACCCCACCGAGATGACGCGCATGTACCTGGACGAGGCCTACGCCTACCAGGTGGGACGCGCGCGCAACGGCGCGCAGCCCTCGGGTTTCGATCGAGGAGGATCTTCGCGCACGGGACGCTCGACCTCGCGGCAGGGCGCTCGCCCCTCGCAGCAAGTCGACGAGCGCCCGCCGCGGCAGAATGCGTTCGGGCGTACGATGTACGACGACCGGCGCGACTACGGTCGCGATTACGGCGCGCGCGGGGGTTCGGAGCGCCTCTATTCCGAGGGACGCACGCATCCCAGCCGCCATGCGGCGCTGCCGAACGCCGAGTACACGAACTTCTACGCAGGGCCGAAGGCCTCGAGCGTCGTGCAGTCGAAGCTGCCTTTCGTCATCGCGGGCGGCGTGATCCTCGTGCTGCTCATCGTGGTGCTGGTGCTCGTGTTCGGCAACAACGGCGGGAGCTCGAACGAGGATGTGACGAAGCTGCCGGTGACGGGGCTCGCCGACCCGACGCAGGACGGCAGCGGCACGGAAGGCGGCGAAACCCCCGCGCAACCGCAGGCCAAGCCTGTTGAAACTGCTCCGACCAGCATCAAGGTGACCTACACGATCGCCAAGGACACCCCGGTGTACGCGGTTATCACGAAGGACGGGACGTCCGAAGACCAGATGTTCTCGGGCGGCGAGGAGGACACCGTTGAGCTGGCCGAGGGCGACGTGTGGACGTTCGCCGCTTGGGCGAGCGACGGCGTGACGATCAAGGTGGACGGCGAGGCGGTCAAGTTCGACGGCTCCGATCCGGCTACCGGCATGCCCATGGCCACGGTCGATTTCGACGCCTACCTGGAGAAGTGGTACGAGGATCATCCGGATGCCAAGAAGAAGGGGTCGGCCGACGCGGACGCCGCCGACAAAGCAGCCGAGGATGGCGCGAAAACCGGGGATGGAACATCCGCCGCTTAGGGGTTTCCGCCGGTCGGAGAACCCGTTCGTCATGGAGCGCCTCTGAAATTGCCGGCTTGGGCGCGAAAATGCGCTATGCTGTGCGCAAACGAAAATTCGAGCGGCCCGCCAGTGCGGGCCGCGTCGCGCGGAAAGGAACGTTCCATGGCCAAGGAATCCAGCTTCGACATCGTGTCCACGGTCGACATGCAAGAGATCGACAACGCCTTCCAGCAGGCGAAGAAGGAGCTCGCGCAGCGCTACGACCTGAAAGACTCGGGC
>NZ_DBFEGU010000290.1:0-9200 GCF_048329335.1 Eggerthella sp.
GTGTACCGTATGGCGCTTCCGCTGTCGGCGGCGGGCTTTTTGCTGCTGCCGCTCATCTGGAACGGCGCAGGTGGCTTGGCGAACGCGTGCGCCCAGTTGGGAACGCTGGTGGCCGGGATCATCCTGTGGTGCATGGTGGCGCATACGGTGCACGACACGAAACTGCCGGCAGCGTTGCTGTTCTCGTGCACGCTTGTGTGCACGAACGCCGCGCAGATGGCCGGCGCCCTCGTTGGCATGTTGAATGCGCATACGCTAGGGCAGGGCGACATCGCGCTGACGGCGGTGGCGCTGGTTGCCATCTATCTGCTGGCGATGGTGTCGCTGTTTCTGTTCAAAGACAAGACCCTGTGCGGCTTCGACGCCGTGGCCGAGGAAGGGGCGCCCACCGCCGAGCAGCAGGGCGACGCGCTGGAGGCGCGCTGCGCGCATGTGGCGGAGGCGCACGGGCTTACGCCGCGCGAGTCGGAGATCCTCGTGCATCTGGGGCAAGGGCGCACCGCGCGCGCGATTTCCGAGAAGCTGGTAGTATCGGAGAACACGGTGAAGTACCACATCAAGTCCATCTACCAGAAGCTTGACGTGCACTCGCGCGACGAGGTGATCGACCTCATCGAACGCTCGGGTGAGGAGGGAATGTGAGACAGGATCGAGTCAAGGGGAGTATAATGACAGCATTTACGAGGGGAAGCGAGCGGGGGATTGGGGCAAGAAGAGGAAACGCGATCTGAATGCGGCCCTTGGCGGGCCGTTCTTGCCGTGTTTTCGCTCGCGACCTTTCTTCTGCTGCTGGTTTTCGGCGCTCTTCCTTCCGTTTTCGATCCTGCACGGGCGTACGCCGACGAAGCGCCTTCCGATTCTGCTCGCGTCATTCGCGTCGCGTACGTGCAGCAGGAGCCGATGTCGCCGGCAGACGAGTCGGGGGCGTTTGTGGGGTACACCTACGAGTATTTCGAACGTTTGGCGCAGTATACGGGATGGTCGTACGAGTTCGTTCCGGTGGAAGGCTCGGGTCCGGCTGCCTATAAGACCCTGCGAGACTTGTTGGGTGCGGGTGATGCCGATGTTGCCGTCGGCTTGATGGCGACGCAAGAGGGTCGAGAGTCGCTCGCCTTCACGCGCGACAGCTTTGCTGCCTTGAACGTGGTGCTCAGAACCGCTGCCGAAGTGTCCGATGACCCTCTTGACGAGGCGACTTCCGATCACCCGCTGCGTGTGGCGGTGATCGAAGGCTCTCCTCTCGCGAGCGACCTCGAAGCGTTCTGCGCGCAGAACGAAATCCCTTACGAAACGGTGGGATTCGCCGATGCCGGCGAGGCGCGCGACGCCGTGCTGAACGGTCGGGTCGATGTGGAGCTTGCAGCCGATATGTCGGATACTACGGGGTTGCGCACTGTCGTTCATATGACAACTCATCCTTTGTATTTCGCCGTAGCGCTCGATAATCGTGCATTGGCCGGCGAGCTCGACGACGCGCTCGACCGCATCGACCAGGTGGATCCTCTTTTCAGGGCGCGTTTGCGCGATAGGCATTTCTCCGTTGCGTCTCCCGTGTTCTTGCTAACGGATGTCGAGAAGTCGTTCGTCGAAGGCGCTGCTCCGGTGCGGGTGGGCGTGCTGAGCGATCAACCGCCGTACCAATATCAAGAAGACGGCCAGGTCAAGGGCATTGCGGTGGATATACTTGAGACCGTGGCGCAGAAGACGGGACTGAGATTCGAATACGTTGCCGCCGAGACGGTGGAGGCTCTCGACGCTTTGCAGGCGGCGGGCTCTATCGACATGGTCGCGGGCATCGATCGCGACTATTCCACGGCCAACGAGCGAAACCTCGCGCTGACGCAGCCGTATGTGAGCGCTTCGTACGTGCTCGTGGCGAACAAGAGCGTTGCCGATGGCGCCATTTCGGGCAAGCGGCTGGCGATTTCCTCCTCTAGCAGCTACGATGGCGGTTTTTTGGGCGATGCGATACAGTTTCCCTCAATTGCCTCTTGTTTGCGCGCGGTGTTCAAGGGCGAGGCGGATTACACGTACGTGGACGAGTACATGACGCAGTATTTCCTGAACACGCCGGAATTTCGCGACGTGCGCATTGCGCCCCAGACGTACGAGCCGCGCCGCGTGAGCCTGGGGGTGGTGCGTTCGGACGACACGACGCTGCTGGGCATCGTGGATCGCGCGGTAGGGTCGCTCACCGAGGTCGAGCGCCAGGCGGTCATCAACGGCAACGTATTGCGCGAGCGGCCGGTTGATCTGGGCGAGCTCGTGCATGCGAATCCGGCCATCGCGCTCGCGGTGGCGTCGGCAACGTGCTTGATCGTGGTTCTGTTCGTGCTGATAATTCTCGGGTTGCGCGCGCGAAGCAACGCGAAGACCGCGTTCGACCTCAAGAAGCGCCTGCGGTTGTACGCGCTGTGCGACGACAGCTTCTTCGAGTTCGATTGCCGCACGAAAAGGCTGATCATCTCGATGCCTGGGAAAGGCCAACAAGGGCTCAGCGAGCCGTTCGCCTTCGAGTGCGACGCCCCGGCGGTGTTTGACGAGGAGCGCAAGCGTTCGTTCGCCGAACTCCTCGGCGGCAAAGAGCATCGCGTCGAAGAAGTGCGGATGCCCGATACGGACGGCATCGAGCATTGGTTGCGCGTGACGGTGGATCCGGTGGAGGACGCGTCGGGGCGCGTGGCGCATACGGTGGGCAAAATCGAGGTCATCGACGAAGAACGGCGGGAGAAAGACCAGCTCGTGGCGCGCGCCGAACGCGATAGCCTCACGGGCTTGCTGAATTCCGAGACCACTCGTCTGCGCATCGGGCAGCAGCTGGATGCGCTTGCGGGAGGCGAGCGGGGCGCCTTGCTGGTCGTGGACGTCGATTGCTTCAAAGACGTGAACGATACGCACGGTCATCTCGTGGGCGATCTCGTGCTGGCCGATATCGCCCGCATCCTGCGAGAGAACTTCCGCATCGGCGACGTGGTGGGGCGTTTGGGCGGCGACGAGTTCATGGTGTACCTCGACCGCGTCGGCTCGACGGACGTCGTGCTGGGGAAGTGCGACCGGCTGCGGCGAGCGGTAGAGCGCCATGAGTATCCGGGAACGGACTGCCGCGTCACGATCAGCGTCGGCGTTGTGCTGGCGCATGCAGGTGATACGTTCGACGATCTCTACGGCCGCGCCGACGAAGCCCTGTACGCCGCCAAGCGCGACGGCCGCAACCGGTGCGGCCTTGCCGACGGTGCTTTGCGGTCGCCGAAAGCGGCGCCCGCTCCGTAACCTCGGCATATACGCGCGGCCTTTATTCTGCTAAAGTACATCCATCTGTTCGACGCATCTGCGTGTCGGCAATGGAAGCAAGCGCGTTCGCAACGAGGACGAAACGCGCAATGGGGATCATGGGAGGACGAGAGGAAATCGTCCGTCCGAGAGAGATTCGAAAGGAGAGGGTATGAGCAGCTCTATCGTTCAGAAATTCAAGAACGTCGGGCCCGGCGCACTGGTCGCCGCAGGCTTCATCGGGCCAGGCACCGTCACCACCTGCACGGTTTCAGGCGCGAGCTACGGCTACACCATGCTGTGGGCGCTGCTGTTCGCCACGGTGGCCACCATCATCTTCCAGGAGATGGCGTCGCGCGTCGGCATCGTTTCGGGCAAGGGTCTGGGTGAAAACATCCGCGATCGTATTCCCAACAAGGCGCTTATGTGGATTGCGATCGTGATTGTTCTCATCGCCATCTTCGTGGGCAACATCGCGTACGAGACGGGCAACATCACGGGCGGCATCCTGGGCATCCAGGCCGTGCTTCCCGACGTGCCGATGATCCCTATCGTCATCGTTCTGGGTATTCTGGCGTTCGTCGCCATGTGGATTGGCTCGTACAAGGTGGTCGAGGTTATCCTCACGGCCATCGTCGTGTTCATGGGCGTGGTGTTCTTCGTCACGGCCATCGCCTCCAGCCCTGATTGGGGCGCCATCGCCACGGGCCTGTTCGTGCCGACGCTGCCCGAAGAGGGGTCGAAGGGCATCCTCACGGCGGTGGGCCTCATCGGCACCACCATCGTGCCGTACAACCTGTTCCTGCACGCCTCCGGCGCCTCCGAGCGTTTCAAGGATCCCGAGCAGGTGTCCGACGCCCGCTTCGACACGGTGCTGAGCATCGGTCTGGGCGGCATCATCTCCATGGCCATCCTCATCTGCGCCGCCGCCAACATCTACGGCACCGACACCGTGGTGACGAATGGCAAGGACATGGCGCTGGCGCTGCAGCCGCTTCTTGGCTCGTGGGCCACGTGGATGATCGGCCTCGGTCTGCTGTGCGCCGGCTTCTCCAGCGCCATTACCGCTTCGTTCTCGGCCGCTTATGCCGTGAACGGCGTGCTGGGCTGGAAGAAGACGACGAAGGATCTGCGCTTCAAGCTCATCTGGATCATCGTGCTGGTGTGCGGCTGCGTGATGGCTGTGGCGCTGGGCAAGAGCCCCACCGAACTGATCCTTGTGGCTCAGGCGGCGAACGCCATCCTGCTGCCCATCATGGCGTTCTTCGTGCTGTACTGCGCGAACGGCAAAGATCTGGGCAAGTGGCGAAACCACATCTTCGCGAACTGCGCAGGCGTGGTGATCATCGTGATCACGCTGTTCATGTGCTGGCGCAACATGTCCAGCTTCCTCGCGTCGCTGCAGACGCTGGTCGGCGCCTAACCGCGGTTGGTCCTGCTTCTATCGAGTGCGTTCGCGTGCCCGCCGGTTTCGGCGGGCACGCGTGTTTTCGAGGGATGTGGGGTGGGGGCGAGCGCGAAGAGCGCTGTCGGAGCGCGCGGGCGAGGTGCGGAGCAGCGCATGCTGCTGGGCGCTGAGCCGTTTCGTTCCCGCAAGGTCGATGAGCCGAAAATCGGTTCCGCGGGGTAAAAATAAACCGGTTTGGTAATCCTCTTTTACCGCTTTCTTCGTGCGCTAACTTTCCGAACTGGGCAAACGTGCGAAGACGATATCGGCCGGGCGTCGAAACGGCGGTTCGGGTTCTTCCAGGATTACCAAACCGATCGATTATTGCCGCAGGAGGTCGGATTTTGCTACACGGGTCGTTTTCGCTGACGGACCGGCGCGGCAAAGCGTCGCGGAGCTTCGCCGGCCGGCCGACGCGGCAAAGCGTCGCGGAGCTTCGCCGTCGTCTTCCGAAGTTTCAAATGTATCATTTTCTGTGACATTTTTCACGGAAGCGGTTTCAGAAGGTACTATGGCCTCGAGACAACAAGCACGTGAGAAGGAGACGGATATGACTACTGAAAACAGAGAGCGCGCGCAGGCTTACCGCAACCGTTTGTTCCCCGGGTTCGATTCGCCGCTTGCGTGCACCGATCCCGAGTTCGTCGAGCGCATGGACAACTTCGCCTTCGGCGAGGTGCCCGCCAGCGATGATCTGGACGACCGCACGCGGATGATGGCCATCCTGGCCGCGCTCATCGGCGCGCAGGCCATCGACCTGTTCAAGGCCATGGCGAAGGGCGCCTTCAACGTGGGCGTCACGTCGGTGGAAATGAAGGAGCTGGTGTACCAGTCCACTCCGTACGTGGGCATGGGCCGCATGCTGCCGTTTCTGTATGCGGTGAACGAGCTGCTGGAGCACCGCCTGGTGTCGCTGCCGCTTGAAAGCCAGGCCACCACGACGGAGGACACGCGCTTGGAGGCGGGCGCGCAGAAGCAGGTCGACCTGTTCGGCGAGGATATGGCCGACTTCTACCAGTCGGGTCCCGAGGAAACGCGCCATATCAACCGCTGGTTGGCCGAGAACTGCTTCGGCGATTACTACACGCGCACGGGGTTGAGCGACGCACAGCGCGAAATGATCACGTTCTGCCTGCTCATCGCTCAGGGCGGATGCGAGCCTCAGGTGGTCAGCCATGTGCGGGCGAACCTGCGTGTGGGCAACGACCGCGCGTTCCTCATCAAGGTGGTGTCGCAGTGCGTGCCCTACATCGGCTACCCGCGCTGCCTGAACGCCCTGCGCTGCATCGACGAGGCTGCCGAGCAGGTGGCGGAATCCAACGGCGAGTAAGTGCTCATCCGGAGCCGTTCTCTGGGCGAGGCGGCCCTTCATCGATTCGGCTCCGCACGTCTTTTTCGTGCGGGGCCGAATCGCGAGCGTGCCCCTTTATTCCGCTCCTACCGCTTTGATGACGATGTCGTCTTGCTCGAGTTCCTGGCGGATGCGGCTGACGAAGGCCAGCGCGCTGGGGGAATCTCCGTGCACGCACAGCGTGTCGGGGTGGAGGTCCACCAGCTTGCCCGTGACGGACAGCACGGCGCCTTCGCGGATGGCGTTCTTGACGCGCTCGATGGCGTGTTCTTCGTCGCGTATGAGCGCGGCGGGGTCGTTGCGGCTGACCAGGCGGCCCTCGTCGGTGTAGTTGCGGTCGGCGAAGAACTCCTCGGCCGTGACCAGCCCCAGCTTGCGGCCTTCGTCCACAAGCGCGCTGTTGGCCAGGCCCACCAGCACTAGCTTGGGGTCCACGTCGCGGACGGCCTGCGCCAGCGCAGCTGCCAACTCGGAATCGATGGCGGCGTGGTTGTACAGCTGGCCGTGCGGCTTCACGTGCGCGAGCTGCACGCCCTGCGCCGAGCAGAACGCCTGCAGCGCGCCGATCTGGTACAGCATGTACGAGTACGCCTCGTCGGGCGACAGGTGCATGTCGCGGCGCCCGAAGCCCTGCAGATCGGGATAGCCCGGATGCGCGCCGATGGCGATGCCGGCGTCCTTCGCCATGCCCACCGTCTTGCGCATGACCACCGGATCGCCCGCATGCTGCCCGCACGCGATGTTCGCGCTGGACACAAGCGGGATGATCTGGTCGTCGAGCCCCAGCGTGTAGCGCCCGAAGCTCTCGCCCAGGTCGCTGTTCAAGTCGATGCGGTACATAGGCAGCCTTCTTTCGTGCGTGGTTTTCAGCCTATTGTAAAGCAACGCCGTACGCGCGGGGAATACTTCACTTGTTTTCGGTTTGCTCCCAGCTGAGCAGCACGTTTTCCACTTGCTGCACCAATTGTTCTTTGTCGGGGATGTGGGAAACGTATCGTGAAGCGAATATGGCATTCTGCAATCCGCCGAGTGCATATTCGGCGGTAACGACATCTTTGTCGGTACACAAGATGATGCCGATGGGAGGATTATCGAATTCGTCGTTCATCTCGCGAGCGTAATAATTCAGGTACATGTTGATTTGCCCGACCGCCTCAGGCATCAACTTGGAAGTTTTCAGCTCGATCAGGACATATGCACGAAGAAGCTTGTTGTAGAAGACCATGTCCACGTAATAGTGCGTGTTGTTGAGCGTGATGCGCTGTTGTGTGCCGACGAACATGAAGCCTTGCCCTAGTTCGAGGAGGAACTTCTCCATATGTGCTATGAGTGCGCGTTCCAGTTCGCTCTCCGGTAAAGGGGCGTCGTCAGGGATTCCTAGGAATTCGAATACGTACGGATCCTTGATAATCTCGGCGGGTTGCAAGGCGCGAGCTCTGTTGGTTGCGAGAGCGGGATTGCCTTGCACGCTTGAAGAGCTGTTCGCTAGAAGCAGACGCTCGTACAGCGACGTTGAGATCTGCCGCTTGAGTTCGCGCACCGACCATCCGCCGGCAATCGCTTCGCGTTCGTAGAAGCTCCTCTTATCGGGATCTGAAATGATCAAAAGCTCGCAATAGTGGGACCAGCTCAATTTGCCAGACAGTGTCTGGCAAATTGGATAATCCAAGTAGAGTAGGCGCATGTTTTGCAAATTAGACCGCGAGAATCCCTTACCGTACTCTTCCGTCAGTTCTCGAGATAGTCGCTTGAGCGTCGCTGCGCCGTACTCCGCACGATTGGGGTTTGTCTGCTCGTGCTCCACGATGACGCGGCCGATGTTCCAGTAGGTAACCAGCATTTCATGGTTCACGTGCGCTACCGCGTGTCGGCGCCCCTGCTCCAATACAAGTTTGATGTCATTGAAAACGGACTCGTAGGATGCGATTTCTTCGTAAGGCATGGCAAGTCTCCTCTTCGATTCCCGGGGATGAGAAGATCTTGCTGGATCTTGCAGGCGTGGTACGGGCAGCGGGGGCACGCTGTCATCTATGGGCCGTCCATCTGAGGATCGGCGCCTGCACTGGTTCTCCGTTCGTGCAGTATAACAAAACGGGAACCTCATTCGAAGTCCCCGTTTTGTTCGAGCATGGTTCAAGTGCGTTGTTCGAACGAGCCTATTCTTTCAGGTTGATGTTCTTGGTGTCGGTGATCAGCATGCAGCCGGGGGCGTGGGTGATGGCGAAGGGCGGCTTGCTGTTCATGACGATGGACTGGGGCGTGACGCCGCAGGCCCAAAACACGGGCACTTCGCCGTCGCGGATTTCCACGGGGTCGCCGAACTCGGGATGCATGATGTCTCGCACGCCGATGGCATCCGGGTTTCCGATATGGATGGGCGCGCCGTGCACCTTCGGGATGGCGCCGGAGATCTGCACCGCCTTCACCACCTGGTCGTAGGGGATGGGGCGCATCGACATCACCATGTTGCCGCTCATGGAGCCCGCCGGCGTGCACGGCACGCCCGTCAGGTACATGGGCACGTTGCAGCCCATGGTGTTGTGGCGGATCTCGATGCCGGCCTCGATGAGCTCGGACTCGAACGAGAACGAGCAGCCGATGACGAACGACACGAGGTCGTCGCGCCAGTAGTCCTCGACGTTCTCCACCTCGGCCACCAGCTTGCCGTGCTCGTAGATGCGGTAGCGCGGGAAGTCGGTGGCAATGTCGCAGTCGTTCGCGCAGATGGTGGCCTCGCGCGCGCCCACCTCGGTCACTTCCAGCAGCGGGCACGGCTTGGGGTTGCGCTGCGCGAACAGCAGGAAGTCGTAGGCTTGCTCCTTCGGCAGCACGATGAGGTTCGCCTGCGCATACCCGGGACACAGCCCGCTCGTCGGCGCCGTGAACTCCCCCGAGCGAATGAGATGCCGCGCCTCAACCGGAGAAGCGGAAAGCATCTGCGCCCAAACGTCGTCAGCCACGCCCTCGGGCTTGACGGGAACTTGAGCATCCATCATAAGAGAACCCCTTTCCTCGGTGTTGTTCTTATTATGGCACTTCGGAAGTCGCTTTCGAGCAGCGTCTTTATGACCGCCATGTTGTTTCCGAGTCACGTGTTCCGTGCCTTGGCAGAGATCGCACGCTATGCACGAT